>NZ_JARESU010000095.1:0-32015 GCF_046027075.1 Paraburkholderia sp. RL18-085-BIA-A
CCATGTTGGTTTTCCTTCGGGTACCCGGGGCAGCCGCTACGCGCGGCGCGCACGAGAGAAGCGGCGCTTCAGTCGGCGAGCGTAACCGTCATGGGAATCGGATTGCGCATCGAGTTTGCAACCGGCGAGAAGTAGTTAGCACGACCAACTATATCCTCAAGCTCGTCGCGCGTCGCATCGCCTTCGATCACAATTTTCACGCGGATCGCCTGGAAACCCATCTGCGCAGATTCCATCTCGGCGCCACCTGCGCCCCATGCAGCCGGATTGCCGATATCCGCTTCGAGGAACACTTCGAGCTTCGACAGCTTGACCTGCTTCCACGTAGCGACGGCTGTGATGCCGACCGCGAGGCAGCCGCCGAGACCGGACAGCACGATCTCGCCCGGCGCCGGCGCGGTGTCTTCGCCGAACAGATGCAGCGGCTCGTCGACGACGACGGGCGTATGGTTGCCGACATAGCTCAACGAGCGGTACTGACCTTGCATGACCGTGTGCACGTTGTTCTTGCCGCGCGACCCGGGGTTATTGCGCCCCTTTCCGGCGAAGGCCATCAGCCCATCGCGATCGATTGGCCGCAGGTAGGTGGAAATAGTCGTGGGATTATCGGTGACAGTGCTCAAGTGACGCTCCTGGTGCGTGGATGGTGAAGGCGCGGGCGTCGCATCGAAGGTCGAGCGGCGCCGGCACATCACTTAATGCAACAGGCGTGCCAGGTTGACTGTGTATCGCCAAACTACTTTCCTGGCGAGGCTTTGGGGCAAACAAGAAGCGCCGCCCGAGTTCGGCGCGTTGCATTTCTCAATCAAGCAGTGAACCGACAATGTTGACATTGTCGACATTGTTCACTCTGCGATGCGTGGCCGGCCTGGCAGTCAGTCATTCGGCAGGCCAAGTTTTTGCCAGCGATAGCTGAACTGGGGGTCCACTCGTTTTTAGTGCAATAAGTGACGGTACGCAAAGCCAGTAAGGGCGCGGGGGGCAGGTAGTAAGTCATTGATTCTGCTGACATTGCTGTTCGCTTTTTTGAGGCGTATCGTGAACGTCCCACCGATGGAGGCGCGCGATGCAAGGCTGGCAGACGACGTACCTGGGCATGCGCGAGCTGCCGCGCGAGATCAGCACCTTCGAGTTGCAAGCCTTCTTTACCTTTAGCCCTGCCGAGCGCGAACTGATCGAGGCGCGGCGCGGTAACCGACTGAAGCTAGGCCTGGCGCTGCACATCGGTTTTCTGCGCATGAGCGGGCGTCTGCTCGACGCCTTTCGCGTCATCCCATCGGTGCTGTGGCGCCACCTCGGCACCGAGCTCGGCATCGACGCCCCGGAACTCGCATCGCTGCGTGCGATGTATGGCCGCGGCCGTACCTTGTTTGACCACCAACAGGTTGCCTGCGAGTCCCTTGGATTCCGATGGATGAGCGAGCATCAGCGCCGCGCCCTGGTGCGAGAACTGCGCGAGGAGGTGGCCCGATGCGCTGACCGTGAGCAGTTGCTTGTTCGTGCCCGACAATGGTTGTACGAACACCGGCTACTGATCGTTCACGACCGGGCCATCCGCACCCTGATCGCCGCCGCGCTTGCGCAACTCGAGGCCGAGACCGGCGCAACGATTCGCGCCGTGGTTCAGCCGGGGACGCTTGATCGCTGGCGCCGCGCGATTGTCGAGCCTCGTGCTGATGGCCAGACTCAGCAGAGCTGGCTGTGGGCGACACCCGCCAAGCACTCAACACGGCAGATCACCGAGGTGCTCGAACGCATCGAATTGCTCTACGGCCTGGAGATTCACAAGCACCTGGGAGATCTTCCCGACCTCCTCCTGCGCCGCTACGCCCGACGACTGGCCTCCAGACCACCGTCGGCAGGGGCCAAGATCAAAGAGCCAGCACGCACGGTGGAGGTTGCCTGCTTCCTGCGCTACGCCCTGCTAACCGCTACCGATCAGTTGATCCTGATGCTGCAGCGACGCGTGGCAGATCTCTGGCGACACGCCGCCGACGGTGTCAGCAAGACCGTCAATTGGGCCGATCTGTACCAGACGTTACTCGACGAGCTGGCGGGTCTGAGTGCCGAAGGGGCCGTGCCGGACGCCGAACTGCGCGCCCGACTCGACGCGCTGGTTACCGCCAATCGGCAGCGTCGCCCACCCAGCCGCGCATCTCTTGTGCGTGAGGGTTTGATCGCAGCCATTCGCCCAGTGAGATCGCTGCTAGCGGCAATCGCTAAGCTGCCATGGCAGGCCACCGGTGAGCATCCCGTCACTGCCGCGCTGGCCAAGCTGTGCGGCCTGTACGACCGAGGTGTCAGGACGCTGCCCGACGATGCTACTGCACCTGGCCTCGGCTCAGTTTGGCGCGACGCCATCTCGGGCTACGACCGGGAACGAGCGTTCCGCGCCTTGGAGGTGGCCGCGCTTTTCGCGTTGCGCCGCTCGGTGCGCAACGGCTCGGTGTGGATCGAACACAGCCTGAGCTTCCGTGGCCGAGAGCGTCTGTTCTTGCCGGCCGAGCGTTGGAAGACCGAGGCGACGCGGCACTATGCACGTCTGTCGCTGCCGGCCAAGCCGGCGGCATTTCTTGAACCGCTGTTGGCGCGCGTACGCGTTCGGACCTCGCTTCCTCGGACATGATGAGTATAGAGACCACCAAGCGCGTATGGCAGGCGCGGCTCGATCCTCGGCGCAACACGCCGTCGATAGGCATCTACTCCCACGTCCGCGATCGCTGGGGCATCTTCTACGCCCAACCTTTCGTGCTCAACGAACGCCAAGCAGGCGTGGCCATCGAGGGGGTCGTGCGGCAAGAGCGGATCGAGACGTCGCAACTGGCAGTCGACACTCACGGCTACACCGATTTCGCGATGGCGTTGGCCCGGCTGCTCGGATTCGATCTGTGCCCGCGCCTGAAGGATCTGAAGCAGCGACAGCTCTATGTGCCGCGCGGCATGGTGATTCCGCGAGAGATCGCTGCCGTGTGTGTGGCCAACGTCGACACGTCGCTTGTCGAGTCGCACTGGGACGCGCTGGTGCACTTGAGCGCCTCGGTGAGGAGCGGCCATGTCAGCGCGGTGGCGGCGCTGGCGCGCTTCGGCTCCGCCGCCCGGGGCGATCCGATCTACGACGCGGGTGTACAACTCGGCAGGTTGCTGCGAACGACGTTCTTGGCAGACTACTTCCTCAACGCCGCGTTCCGACGAGAACTGCGGCGGGTGCTCAATCGCGGCGAGGCGGTCAACGCGCTCAAGCGTGCGATCTACACCGGGCGCGTGGCCCCCGCCCAGGCCAAGCGCGTCGACGAGATGCAGGCAGTAGCCGACGCGCTGAGCTTGCTGGCCAACATCGTGATGGCCTGGAACACGGCGCAGATGCAGGCGGTCTTGGATCGCTGGGCCAATCGGCGGCAGGTCATCCCGGCAGAACTGATCGGCCGCATCGCGCCCACCCGGCTGGAAGGCATCAATCTGAGGGGCATCTTCCGCTTCCCGATTGAGCGCTACGCCGGACAAATCCTACCGTCACAACGTGCAGCGAAAACAAGCGCCGTCGGCTGATATCGCCCGCGCATTGACGCCCCCAAACACGTATTCCAATGTGAACAGAAACATCAACCTAATTAATGATGTACGAATCACCACCCATACCGTTGCTGGCTCTGCGTACCGTCACTTATTGCACTGAAAACGAGTGGACCCCGAAGCAGCAAACACATGGTATCGAGAACCCGTCGAGCTGGAAGGATGCTGGCTTGCCGCCAGCAGAAGAGTCGTTGTGCTCCACCTATATCGACAAGTTGCCGAAGGTCGATCCCGAAGTATTCGTGCGGGCGAGTGAGTATCTGAAGGTCACGCACCAGAACGGCCGCTCGCCGATGTCGGCATTCATGCTGGTCGCCCTCATCCTGTTGACGATCGCGGAAGCCGCGGGCACCGGGATGCTGATTGCACCATTTGTCGCAAGTGAAATCACGGGAAATCAGATGGTCTGGATCGGCTACGTGATCGCCACCGTGATGGCCGTCGGCCTGCTCGGGCTGACCCACTTTGCAGGCAAGGAAGTGTACAAGCGCTCCGCGATCAGAAAGGCGCTCGGCTCCGTGAATGCGACCGTCGAGGGTTACACCGGTCACAAGATCAGCAGCGGCGATGATCAGCAGGTTGACAAGGACGCCTCGCCAAAGGTGCGCTTCGGCAGCCGGGTGCTCGAAGGTGCGCACGACCGCGGCAGCCTCGTTGCGCCGATCCTCGCGATCACGCTGCTGGCGCTTCTGCTCATCGGCATCACCTGGATGCGAATCAAGGGTCTGCAGATCGAGATGACCAACCACGTCGCCGATCATGGTCAGCTGGCGCCGGGCGGCGGCAGCAACCCGTTCCCGGCCGTACCGGGACTCGATGCCTCGACGCCATTGCCCACCGATGTGGCCGATTCGTCCCGTGCCGCGCAGCAAAATGTCGAGCATGAGTTGAGCAGCGAAATGTTCAGCCAGGGCATCGCCGGGGCGATCGTGCTCGCGATCATATATGTGATTACGCAAGCGCTGGGTTTCTTCCAGGCTTTCGGCAGCTCGTTCATCGGCGACGGCAAGAATGCCTATCGCCAAACGCTTGGACATACCAGCTTCCAGAGCTACTTTGCAAAGCACATCAAGCCCGCGCTCGATCGCGGCAATATGCGACTCACGGAACTGCGCGCTCATCTGGGCCGAGAAGTGCCGAAGTACCGCGAGAGCGTGTCGAAAATGAGCTGTCTCGATTACTACAACCGCAAGCTGCAAGAGGAATCGCGGCAGCAGGTTGTTACCACGCAGACGCTGCGCGCAGATGCTGCGGCATCCCCTGCTCCCGCGAGACTCGCCGATCAGCCGGCCGCGCGCGAAACCGCTGACCTGCCCGAAGCGGCGCAGGCGCTGCCGCTGTTTAACGATCTTGCGCGTATTGCCGAACGGATTGTCGATGAACCGGATCAGGAACGCCGCAAGGTCATTCTCGACATTGCTGCCGAAGGTTCAGCCGAACGCCGCGGCTCGATTCTTGCCGCCGTGCAGGCGCTCAAGACACGTCGCAAGGCAGCCGCTGAGCAGGCACGCATGGAAGACGACATTCTCGGAGATCTGTGATGGGCCGGTCTATGAAGGTATTGCGTTCGTTCGCGGCCGGCACCTGCCTTGCGCTGACGGCCGCATTGCCCGCCCACGCGGGACTGACAAACGATGTCCCCAGCTGCTATGCCGCGAACAGGATCGCAGCGCCGCAAGTTCCATACGGTCAGCTCATCTATGTGCTGATCGACCAGACGGTGCTGCTTGATGCGACATTGCAGAGGTCGGTGCTGGACAACGTCCAGGCGATGTTAAAGCCTGGCACGAAGTTCGTCATCGCGGAATTTTCGGCGTTTTCGCAGGGGCACTACCTGAATGTCCTGCATACGGGCGTCATTGAACGCCCTATTCCTACAAGCGACGAAGGGAACGTCGTGATGAGCCGTCTTAAGGACTTCCACACCTGCATGCAGCAGCAATTGGTGTATAGCCAGAGACTCGCACTCGGAACTACTGCGCAGGTGCTTAAATCTGGTACGTCGAGTCTTGATCAGTCGGACATCATGATGGCGTTGAAAAGCGTGTCGACCGCTGTCGCGCAGGAAAAATCCGCACACAAACTGGTCTTCGTCGTCACTGACGGCCTGGAGAATTCCAGCCTGACAAGCTTCTATGCGCGCAACGCGGTGCGTCACATCAATCCGGCTGTCGAACTGAAGAAGGTGCAGGACAACAACCTTTTCGGCGATTTCGGCTCGGCTCGCATCTATGTTCTCGGGGCAGGCGTGATGCAGCCTGCCGCTAGCGGGTCGACTGCTGAGCGGAATGGCTATCGCGATCCGAAGACGCTAATGGATCTGAAGCAGTTCTGGGACGGGTATTTTTCGCACTCGAATGCTCAACTGGTGGAGTTTGGCGCGCCCGCGCTGCTTGAGCCGTTGGCCTGGTAAGGGGAAAAGGTGGTTTCGCGTGCCTATCGAAATCGGGGGAGTCTTGACGAAGTGGCTGAACGGGCGACGGTTGCAACGGAACCCAAGATCCATAATCGCCCCTACCAGCAGGTAGATGAGTTCCCCTATAGCGATTAGCAGCCACCTTCTTGTTTCCGTTCTCGCGGCCGGTGGCCAACTCGCCAACGTCGATGAGGTTCTCACCGAGCACAGGTGCCACCCCACCAGCTTCACCAGCACCCGGCACGAGATAGGGCGCCAGTGCCTGCAAGCCGTACGTCGCCGCCTGCTGGCTCTCTGGTACCCCGATCTCGATGCGCAAGACCTGGCGCTCATCGTCGATATGTTCTTTGAGCCTTATCCGCCCCACACCGACGCGTTGCTCACCACCGTGCGGGCAATTGGCCGACTCGTTGTCGCCAAGGCCGCCGATTACGGCCAGGACGCTGCCATCGTCCACGCCATTGTTCTCGATCGCTTATCCAGAATGAGCACCCTCTATCGCGACCACCACCTGTTCGATGCGTCGCACCTCCACGCGATTCGCTGCTTTACTGCCCCGTCCGTCAGCGCCTCGCTCGGCCAACCGGGTCTCTAATGCGGATGGTGAGAGCCAATGCCCGAGCTGACAGGCGTTCAGCTCCGCCTGTTCAACGAACTACCCACTATTGGGCGCACCCGTCAGAAACTCGGCTTCCAGGCGTTCGAAGCCACGCAAGGCTCTGAGTTCCACCTCCCGGGCGCCGTGAGGCACCAGCCGGAACTCGAGAAGCCGCGTCATCAGCATTTGAACGATCACGCGGCCCTGCATTCGCGCCAGCGCCACGCCCGGGCACCGATGCGCACCTGCGCCGAAGGCGAGATGAGACCGGGTCTTACGGTCAATTTGAATTTGGTCTTCACTCCCGAACACGGTCTCGTCGCGATTTGCGGCACCGAGCAACAAAATCACGCGTGAGTTCGCGGGAATTCGGTGGCCGGCCAATTCGACATCTGCGGTCGTCAACCGCACGGTCAATTGTACTGGCGAGTCGGTTCGCAGCGACTCTTCAATCAGCGCGGGAATGATCTCCGAATCGCGGCGCACGTCGGCCATCAGGCCAGGTTGGTCCGCGAGGAGCGCGAGAACATTGCCAACCAGATAAGTTGTCGTGTCCGCGCCACCCTTCAGCAGCGTGACCGTCAGATCGAGTACTTGTCGAGCATCGATTTCGCCCCGCCGCCAGGCCGCCATGAAAACACCCAGACCGGTAAGGGAGCAAAGCGGAGCCGCGCGCCATATCTCGTCGAGCATGGCGTCAAATCTCGATCTGAGCGTTGCGGGCTTCGAACGCGCATTGCATTCGCCGCTGACTCGCAGCCATTGCGCAACGAGTGGATGCCAACTCGCGTCGAGACCGAATACAGAAGCCATCACTGCAGCGACAACCGGTTCGCAAACATCGTGCACAATCTCGAATCGATTTTGCGTTGCGAGCTTAACGACAACGCCATCCAGCTCGCGGCAAGCTGCAGCCTCAAACCCGGCAAGCCGCTCGGGCGCAAACAGCCTGCCGATATGCACGCGCAGTCTGTCATGCCGGGGCGGATCCGACGCCAGCAGCGTGTCCTCATTCGCCAGAATGGACCCGTCTTCCGGCGACCGAATTTCAAAGCTGTCCTGACCCAGCACGCTGGAACTGAAATACCGGTGTTCTCGCAACACGGCCCGCACATCCGCAAACCGGCTGACGATCCACACGTCGCTCTTGACGTCATGGAAGATCGGCATCTCCCGTCGCAGCGACGCATACTCTTGATACGGAGCCGGTATCGTGCGCAGCGATTGGGATGTCATCACGAAACCACCGCCAGTACATCCGCCATTGAAACCACCGATGCTCCGAATCGCGGCAGCAGCGATTCAAGTGTTGGAGACGGCCCGGCGTCCACAAACGTCGTGAATCCTCGCTCGACGAACGCGCCAATCCCCGCTGTGAATAGTACGGGGGAACGAAACATGCGCCACCACCGCGCTGCATCGAAATCAAACTGCGTCCATTCACCTGCGGAAGTCGAGAATGCGCTGCATCGCGCGGGACGGGTGTCGATGCTTCCCAACGCCGCCTCGAATTGTGGATGCTGTTGTGGCAGCAGCGTCGTGTGAGCGCCCCACGGCAATGGAAGAGCATGAACATGTATCCGTCTTTCCGCCAATTGATGGTGCAGCGACGGCATGTCTTCCTCTAACCCTGAGATCACTGTGAGGTCAGGCGCCATGATCGCGGCAATGCTGATCCGATCGGTCATCGCGCGACACGCTTCAGCGGACGTCCAGACCAGCGCCATGCGGCACCGGGCCGCCACGGGTTCCATTGCCCTGCCGCCATGAATTGCGATTCTTAGTGCGTCGCGAAGACTGATTACCCCAGCGGCATACGCCGCGGACACCTCGCCGCAACTCATCCCGATCACCGCATCGGGCTCGATACCGTGGTGCAGCAACAATTCAAACAGACCGATCTGGAATGCGACCACGAGCGGGAAATTCCGGGGCAAGTCGGCGACCTCGCCGTTTAGCTCCCAGAGATGCCGCGCGCCCCAACCGGCCTCTTCCAGAAGAATCGAATCGCATTGCGCGAGAATCTGCGCGAAGCGAGCTTCCCGGTTCATCAGGGATCGCATCGGCTCCGGCCGAATCGGGGTGCATCCTGAGAACGCAATCACAGTGCCAGTCATGACGACACCTGCGAGCGCGCAAGCGCTTCGACACACAACGCCGTGGTAAGCGCTTCCGAGCCCCACCAAACGGAATGAGTCACGGGTGGCTCAGGCCCTCGGTAAAACGCCGATCGTGCCCATGATCCTTCTCTGCTTTGCCGCTGGAGCAGCAGACTGACACCTGCCGGGACGCGCCTGTCCCGAACTCCATAGTTCGCAAGAATGCAAAGCGCGAGCGCGACGGACATCGGTTGTTCGGACGCGCCGCGTGCGTAGACCCTCGTTTTCTCGACGATCGCATCACGGCATCTCTGGAAGCCCATCACGCCGTGAAAGAAAGCCCTCGACACCATGTAGTAAAGCGCCAATGGGCTGGTGTAGTACCAGGATGCCTCGCCTTCGCGATCGGCAAGAATCGCATCGACGACAATATCGCGCGCCGCCATGGTCTCCTCGCGTTCACCAAGATACAGAAGAACATTCGCATTCACCGCACCGTCAACGTCATTGTCGGCTCCATCGTCGCGCAGCCACGTTTTGAACAGGCCAGAGTCATGCCGGTTTTCCAGGATGCAACTGACATTGGCCGTCAGCCTTTGCACCGCCACGCCCGCCTGCTTCAACGCAAACGAAGCGCAGCAGGTGTCATCAAGATCAGGGTCGATGGGCGCTCCGTTGCGGGAGGACCAGTAGCGCCAAACGCCGGGCCCTTCCCATTGCTCCAGCAAGAAGCGAATTGCCTTCGATCGCATGTCGTCGATCATCGGATGTTTAACGAAGCTCAGTGATTGAAGGACCAACGTTGTCGCAAACGGCGAGGAATCGAGGCGTCCCTCTCCGCGCAACTGTTCATCGGTGAATTTATGGCATGCAAATTCACCCCAGTCGAGTTGCCCTCCACGCAGAAAAACGATGCCTCGGTCGATCGCTGCTTCGCCGGCGTTGATCATAGTGGGAACAGATCCAGATCAGAAGAAAGGCGTTGCGCCGCGCCTATCCGCCGCTGAATTTGCGCGTGCAGTCGTGCCACCTTTTCAAGCTTGTAGTTCACCACCTCCGGGAAAACTCCGCCGAGAACGCCAAAGGCAACGCCCTGTAACACGTCCGAGAATGCGAGGCCGGCATTTTCATCGTTGAGCCCGGCTGTCACACCGCTCCCCACGACGCCGCCCGCCGCTCCGGACGTTGCGCCCGTGATGATGCTCTTGGTCGTCCCTGTCAATGTCGAGAAGGTAGCGCGTTGAAGCACCTGGCCGACACCAGCGGTCACAAGGCTTCCAGCCAGGAACGATGATCCGCCGGCGAGGGCGTTCTTCCATGCGGCGTCACCAGCATCGTCACCGGTGAGCGCTGCTTGCCCGGCCGACTGCGCGGCGGAGATAGCACCCTGTGCCACGACTCCCGCAGCAATCGCCGCGGCCGAGGCAAGCGTGACGCCTTCCACGAATGCACCGGTGACAGCCGCGGCGCCACCGCTCAGGCCGCCGCCGACTGTGCTGAGCACAACTGTGCCGAAGAATACCCCCGCGGCTTCCGCACCACTGAGATTGTTGGCCGAGATGACCTCCGCACTTTGCACGACACCAGTCACCAACCCGACGCCGGCGCCAATACCCGCTGTCGCTGCGATGGCCTCTGCCGAGGCTGCCACCGTTGCCGCGATCGCCTCCGCAGCCTCGGCAAGAAACGCCAGCAGCAAGGGGATGAACGCCCACTCGCCGTTCGGGTCCGTCAGCAACAGCGGATTGTTACTCGCATAGATGTAAGGGCTCAGGAACTGCCGCTCCGGATCAGCCGATAAAAACCGCGCTTGCAGCGCATCGTACAGCCGCGCGCGGAAGTCGTAGAGTCCGGTCTCATCCAGTTCGCGCGCTAGGTACCGGTAATGCAGCAGGCCCGGATTCAGGCCGAAGGCTGCGCCATTGTCCAGTCCGTACGGCAGGTAGTCCCGCCCGACGATGAGACGCGCCGAGCTATCCAGTACCGCACGAACCGAGCCGAGCCGGTCTCTCGAAACAAAATACTCCGTGCCGTCCTGTCTGAAATGAACCAGCCCCGCCGGTCCCATCACGTATTGCCTCACTGTCCCTGTCGAGCTGATTTCGACCAGCGAATCGTCGCCGGCTCCGCGCAGGTAGTAGAGCGTGCTCGCCGGATTCGCAACGGCCGCAACCGACTTCAAAACACGGCGCCCGCGATGACCATAGCGGACATTCACAGTCGACTGCGTCCCAACCGGACCCATAACCGCAGTCAACGCGCGTGCGCGAAAGCAATCCCACGTGAGCGTAAGGTCGACGGCCGGTGTATCGATCGACGTGCGGGTGTGCATTTCGCCGGCGGGATCATATTGGTACGTCCGCAGGCGCGCGAGCTCCTGGGTCGATTGCACCAGGTCTTTCGTCGAACTCTGATAGGAGTTGGTGGCCGATCCGACTTGCCTGATATTCCCATTCGCGTCGTAGCTGAAAGCGCTCGCCGCACCTGCAGTGACCTGAACCGATTGAAGACGTCCCTGCGGATCGTAAGCGTAGCTGGACGTGATCTGACCGACAGAGCCACGCGGCGCGGTGATGGTTTGTGTCGGCGAGCCGTCGAAGTAGCCGGGCGCGCCCTCGTTCGTGGGCGCATAGACTGTCGTCTCCGTAAACTCCGTTCCGGCCGTTTCGGACAGCCATCCTGGTGGGGCGTATTCCAGCGTTCGACTCGCACCCACTTGCTGACCGCTTGATGCAAACATCGTTTCGGTGGCTGCCTTGCCGTTCTGGTCGTAGGTATAGACGATGCAAGGTCGGCTATCGACGCCTATCGAGGTGACACGCCCAATCGAGTCAAGTCCATACTGCACGTTCATCGCCGTTGCGCCTGGATACGAAATCTCAATCACTTCGCCTTGATTGTTGAACGTGTAGTTTGTCGTGTATGTAGTCGGGTTACCGGCAAACGAAATCGAATGCTTGATGAGGCACGCCCAGATATCGTAATGGAGACATTCCGTCGCTGAGAATTGATCTGTCGTCCCCGGGAGGGAAACTTCACTGGCGCTAACGATCTGCGTGAGCTTACCGATCGCGACCATCGACTCGGACGGGTTCCCGCCATCGAATTCGAAATCGTACGCATACCGATTCGAGGGTGCCGCCGCCGGAAAACTCTGGTCGTCGACGTGCTGTAGCAGCGTGCCGGGCCAGCTCTGCAGGCTGCACCCTTCCTCGCTCACGCGCGAAAGCGCATCATATTTCCAGTACTTGATATAAGAGTTCGACGCTGCCGCGCCCCGTGCGTCCATCTGAAATCTCAGCCGTCCCACCGAGTCATACATCGAACGTGTCTGACCTTCATTCGCCCGATTCGCTTGCGTAGCATTGCCGAGATAGTCGTAGACAAAGGTATCGCTCCACCCCATCGGACTGGTGGATGTCACGAGATTGGCAAACGCGTCGAACTGCTGCTTCGTGATACTCCACTGCGGATCGTGCGCTCCCGGATTCGTCAGAACCGCGAGCGCGACTTTCGACTGTCGTTCATCGGTGAGTTCGAGCCGCGTCGTACCATTCGGATCGACTGTCGTGAACTGCGTGTATTTTCCAGCTGCGTATCCTAGCGAGCTGTTGTTGAGCCCGTAATGGTAGCGAGTGGTGCGCGCTGGCGAATTCGCCGGATTGATCGCATATTCGTTTCCGGGCAAGCCCGACTCCGCCTTTCGGCCGAGCGGCGAGTCTTCATAACGGGTCCGCCAATAGGGAAAGCCGCCTGACTGCGCGTTCTCCGTCTTCACCAGCCCAGTGATCGTCATCGTCGACCAATTGAAGGAGGCGAGATCGTTTTCGTAGCATCCCCATGTCGCTGCGGTGGGAGTGAGTGTAGCCCCCTGAGTATGAATGACGTCGCGTCCCAGCGCATCGTAGATCGTGGCCTTTGCGGTCCACTGATTCGGCGCAGTATCCGTCGCGCAGACCACGAGTTCCTGGCGCACCCGTGCGTCGCCATCCAGATAGCTGACCTGTAGCTGAGGACCCGCAAAAAAGAGCGCATTATCAAAGGCGATCTCGTCCGTCGCGAACAGCCCGAAGCTGCGCTGCGGCGCCATCGAGGCGCGATGGCTGAACACACGCCCGCCGTCGGCGAAGAACGCCAGATTTTTGTCCACCACCACGACGGTCCACTGCCGCGGAAACGCCACCACCTGAATCTTCGTGTTGTCCGTTTGCGAACGAACGAGATAATAAATTAGCGCGCTAGCGGCATCGCTGATGCGCCATTGGGCATTAGCCGTGATCGCCGTGACCGTGGAGCCAAGTGCAAGCGGTAATCCGGCGGCAGGGAGAAGAGAAAGAAAATCGGGCGGCAGTACGTTTGTGTTCAGCGAGGCAGTGTACGTGGCAAACGAAACATCGAGCAACGAACGGACGCCCGCCGTGACTGTGGTATTTGACGAGCTATCCGTCAAAGTCCATGCGGCCGTCTGTGGACTCCACGCAATCTGAAATCCGCTATTGATTGCGACCCCTGTCGCGGCCGTCACCGGGCCCGATGGCATCACCCGCATGGATGCACCGAAGGCGTTGACGCCTCCCGACGCTGCCGGATATCCGGTGAAGGCGATCCGGTCCTGCGCACCGGCGCTGTGAACTAACTTCCCTGCTCCCGTCGACCACTTGTTTTGCGCGGAACTGCTCCAGTTCACGTCAAAAATGTGTCCGGTATTGAAGCTCTGATAGAACGCCCATTCTCGCGGTGTAATCGTGAGCGTGGAGTTCGGGTCGGCAGCCGAGAATGAACCGAGATTGCCCCTGCGCGACAGATACGTGTCCGAGATCGAGGCTATGGTGTCTTCCGCGTCGACATTGGCAAGCAACTCCTCAAAGTCACCGCGCACGGTTCTCATCGTCTGGCTGGTGCTTTGAATGGAAGCCGTCGACAGAAGCAACGCGGGGCTGTAAACATTCGCCGTAAAGCCAGCACGCGACGGAGAGACGCGAAGATTGTCGACCTTCACGGCCGCATTCTTCGTATTCGTCAACGTCAGCGTGATGATCTGCGGCGAAGCATTGGCGGCCAGGTCGAACAGCACGAAGAACGATTGCCACACGCCTTCCGTGTCGGGAACGTTCGCCGTCACCGTTCCCGCTGTCGTGCCTGTGATGGTCCAGTCGGCGGTACCCGAAAGCGCTCCAAACCCTGTTGGAGTCTTGAACCAGCAACTGAGGACATACTGGCGACCTACGGTTTCCGTAACGGGCAAACTGCGCGCCAACGGCGAGGAGTTGGCAACGGCCGATCCGGCCATGACCAAGGCGCGAGATCCGGTGAACGAATCGCCGGCGCGGATCGCCAAGGGCAGATTCGCTGCGCTGCCGGCAAGCGTCCAGCCGGTCAGGTCCTCGTAGGGATCGAACCCCAGATAGACCACCTGCTGTCTCGTGACACTCGCGTTGCCGGCCGCAACGAGTACCAGTTCCTGCGACGTATCGGTAATCACCGAGTTCGATTGTCCGTCAGCCGCGATATATTCGGCGATCTCACCCCGGTTGTCTCGCGCGGTAATCTGCCACTGTCTGCGCCATTCGCGCGGGTCCGGTTCGGTGGTGTTGTTCCAATTGCCCGGCGTGAAGGCCGCACTGCCCGACAAGGCGCGATATCTCCGATAGGGCGCCCACGTCGAACCCGGATTCGTCGTGCTCCAGGTCGTCGCTTCGATCTGCGTCACGGTGTTGCCGACAGTGACGGTTTTGGCGACCGACGCCGTAATCTGGTTAACTTCCGGCGCAGCAAGTGCCGGATACTTTTCATACGCAAACGTATAGCTTTCCTGAACCTGCACAAGCTGACCCGTCGTGGCATCGTAGTACTGGGTCTGTTTGGTTCGCGGCACGCCGTTTGCGTCGTTATAGATCAGCGTCGTGGCCACATCCAGTGGCGGCTGCGCCGGCAATGACATGGGATTCACGTCGAACACGGTTTCCACTGATTGACTCATGCGCACGTAACCGCCGATCAGATTGCCGCTCGTCCCTGTCGAGGGGTTCACGGCGGTCCGAACCACGTCCCAGCTTCTGCTCGTGCGCGCCACCTGCTTGCCCTGGCTGTCGTAGCCGTCTACTTCTTTGAGCAAGCCGTTCAGCATCGAATAAGCCGTTTTATCTGAATCCGGGTGCGGACTCATGCCGTCGAAGTAGCGGTAGATCGAATATCCAAACGGCGCGGCGCCTGCCTGAGTCGTACCCATCGCCGCCTTCACGCAGGAAAACTGTGTCGACAGACCATAGGGACTGACGGTTCCTGTTGCCCCCGGGGTGTTGTAGTCGAACACGGAGCCTGACGTGACGCTCATGCCATCCGTCACTGCCACGGACGACACCACGAAGCTGTGCATCGGTCCGCTATAGGACTGAAACAGCACACGTTGCAGCGTAATGCTGCTGGGCGAGTCAAATGAAACACCGGTGAAGGTAGCGAAAGCAAACGCTCCAGTCAGATCCGTGCCAGCGCCATCGTTGCTCGGAAACATGCTGCCTTGAACCTGTTGCGGATTCGGAGCCAGTACGCCGTTCTTCATCGTCCAGACGAACGAGCTGCCATCGGCTCGCCCATACGCGAGAAAGAGCGGCGCCTGATTCGAAATTGACACCGCATCCAGCGGCAGTTGCTGATTCAACAGCCTGAGCTCGCCCGTTGGCATCTGCTGATAGATCAGATTGCGGACCGTCACATAAGGAGCGTTGATGGTCGGCGCAGCCGGGCCACCAGATCCCGCGGTGAGCAGCACAGAATTGAAGACGCCCTGGTAAGCGTTGTAAACACCGATGACGCCCCTCTCCGAGTTGACCCCGACGGCCAGATCGTCTCCAAACGCAAACTGCGCAACGTCGCCGCCCGCGCCGAAACTACCGAGAGAACCGGAATTCCAGTTGATTCCGTCGAACCGGCGCAGATTCCCCACGTTGCCGATCAGACTCGCATCGGCGAGGGAAACGGCGACAGGCTCCAACGTAGCCGCTGGAATGTCCGTGCCGACTATCGGATTCGGCGCCTGCTGAATCTGAAAGTTGATGTCCCATTGATAGATTCGGACTTCGTAGTTGAACGTCTCCTGAACGGAGTTGGCACTCGTGATATACGTGGCAGCCGCAAAGGTATCGGAAAGACTCCACGAGAGTTTGGGCAGGTCGTTCTGCCAGACATAGGTTGGAATGCTGTCGAACGGAGCGAGATTGTCGGTCCATTCAAGCGTCGCCAGATTGTAGTAATAGAGCGAGAGCGACAACGGCGCGCCCGGCTGGTATTGGCAGAGCGTGAAAAAATTGTCCGCCGCGCCGAGTGACCATTCGCCTGAGAGTACCGTCGAGACATAAAGCGGATTGGACACCCACTGTTTCAAGCGCGGATTCCAGGTGTACCGGTAGATCTGCGAAACGCCCATCGCAGCGGCGACAATAAATCCTCTGCCCGTGACTACCTGATACGGAGCATCGGGTGCAAGCAGATCCGGCATTGCCAACTGAACGGCTTCCCATCGCCCGTACTGTCCGAACGAGCGGCGCACCGCATAGGTCTGAAGGGCGCCGTTCATGCCCGCTCCGGTCAATCGGAACGAGACCGTGAAATTTTCATCCTGCAGATTGACCTGGAGCGTGCTGAGGTCGAGGCTGAAGGGAAGATTCGTAACGACAGGCTTCGAGACCAGCCACTGCCCGTTCCAGTCGTAGACGGCCACGGTCAGCTTGTTTGAATCGATCTCGTCGTAGTAGGTGATGACCAGATAGTCCGGCGCGAACCAGAATCGCGGAACGCCCGGTATCCAATCGGGGTCCGAGTTCTGCATCGTCCAATCGAGCGACGTGCTGCTCACCGGCTGCCAGGTATAGCGATAAGTCGCAATGCCGCCATCCGGAAAGGTAATGCTCTCGATGGCGCCGCGATGGATCGCCAAACCGTCCGCCTGAGCCTGAGGATGCGAGCCGTCGTAGTAGGTGAAGCGCAATCCTGGCAGGATCTTGCCATCCGCATTCACCGTCGTGATGGCGGCAAGATACCGCTTGTAGAGATAACGAGGTTCTCCCGGCGTCGCCGGGTCGGCAAGATTTTGCACAACGTAAGCGAAGCGAATCGCAAACAGGTCATGCACTTCACCAGCGGTCTTCTGACTGACGTCGATACTGTCGATAAACCGCGTTTCGTAGCGGTCCTGGAACGCGTAGGGCCCCGCCGGATTGGGACTGACGTGAGGCGCTTCATATTCTCGGATCACATCGTTGTAGATTTTGGCCGCGTAGTTGAACGTGACCACATGTCCCGCGGGATCGGTAATCTTCGTCAGATAGGAGGCGCGTGTGAAGTAGCTGCCACCTGGGCCACCAATCTGAACGGTGTCGTCCGGAAACTGGGAATAGGTGAACTGAATCTCGTCGCCCCATTGATTGCAGACGCGGGCAAGATTCCAGCTGATCGGGAACGTGAGTTGTCCCAGTTCGACGCTGCTGTCGGTCCAGTTGCCGTCCACTCCGCCCCACTTGATCGCATTGCGCAACGCTGCCGGACTGTCGCCTGCCGCAACGTCGGCCCCATAGATGCGGGTCAGACCCGAAGAATCCGTGATCTTCCAGATCTGCCTTTTCGGATAGTAAAGAATGGTCGAGAAATCGAAGTCTTCCGCTTCAAATGTCCACACACTTTCCGTCTGCATCGTGAGACGGAGCTGGCTTTGCGATCCGTCCGTGCTGCTGAGATAGTAGGCGTCGTCGTATGGCGACACCGAGTTGCGAATGTCCAGTTGAATCATCTCGTAAGGCAGTTGCCAGCCGAGGCCAACGATCGAAGTCGGGCTTTCGAGATTCCAGGTACCAACCTCCCACTGAATGTCGCTTTGATAGCTAATGCTGACATCCACCTCGAGTCCGCCGCGACTTGCGAGCGTGAGCAACGGCAGCGCGAGCGTCACGTTTCCCCGAAACAGATTGACGTTTTCGGAGACGCGCCCGATCGAACTGTCGAGCGTCTGAAACGTCCGCAGTTCCGGAACAGTCGATTCTTCCCGGACGCCGATTTCATTGGCTGATGTCTCGATGCTCATGGCGTGTACCTTCGTGTCAAGGAAGCTGAGGAACCGGGTAGCGCTGGTACAGGTAGATGTTGAGGCGGTGCTTGCCGTGGCTGTCGCTCCCCAATCCAAGGCACCCGACATCGATGTTGTTTTGCTCGAAAATTTCGCTGCATCCATTGAGTGCCGGCGGCGACAAACCGAGCAACGCAGCCTGCTCGTTCACACAATGGAGCGCACCATGCAGACCGAGGCGCGAGTTCGCAATGCACACATCGGTCTTGACGTCCATTAACGTGCCATCGACGACGTCGAAAGCAGCGGAAAACGTAAGCGCATTCAAATGAACACTCGAATCACGAAGTACTGCGGCGAGAAAGCGGGTCATCGCCGGGCTGCTCAGCCACGGAAGTTCGAACGCGGCAATCGGAGCGGGCCGCCGCAATCGCCAATACAGTTTTGCCCGTGCGCGGGTTGAGTTCACGCCTTCCACGCCCATGCCGAACACTGCCGCATTCGGCTCCAGACAATCGATGACTGCCTGTGCCGAGTCCGCCGAGCCGAGCACGGCAACCGCCCATCTGCGCGCCACGTCCCAGCCATTCGCCGTATAAGGCGCTCCCGCATAGACGGCAGCACCGCGCGAAGTGAGTCCCGCTGCGAGCCGGATCATTCCGGTCGGATACTCGCTACGAGCCGGATCATCCGCTGGTACAACCACCTCAAGACTCAGCCGGACCGCATCCCGCAGTCCTTCTGCACCGCTCGCGCATAGCGTTGCGTCGAGCGCCGCCAAGCTCTTTCGCCAACGCACACGCGGATCCGTTTCGTAAAACGCCGGATCTGCAATAAGACGCGCTTCCCAGCGTGCCGACTTCGCCGACAACAACAACTGAAGCGGCGAGCCAGTCACGTTGAGATCCGAACGCGGATGCTCCGCCTCGGTATCGGCCGGTGGATGATGGAGCAGGATTTCCGCGACGTCGCGCGGGTTCCCCGCCCCATCCGGCAGCAGTGACGCCACTGTTCCAACCAGCCCGCCAAGTACCCGGTCCGTGTAGGTCGCTGTCTGGATCGCACTCAGCACTGGCATGACGGCAATCAGCTCCGAGGCGGCACAACGGTAATGAGGCCAATGTTGCCCATGGTGGTTCCGGGATTCCCGGGATTACCGCGCGAGCCCGCATTGGTGCCCGGTGAGCCCTTCTTCCCGTCATGCCCGCCATATCCGTGCGACCCCGGATCGCCGCCTGTACCGACATTGCCGCCAAGGCCGCCGGCCCCGCCTTGACCGACAATGCCAGCCATCGGATTGGTGGAAATCGTCCCGCCTCCGTTCGCCGGAATGTGAATCGTGACCCTCTCCGCATTGCCGCCGTTCCCACCGTTGCCACCGTTTCCGCCGGCAGCCCCGTTCGCGCCATTCCCGCCGTCGCCTGCGTTGCAACCGATCGCCTGGCACGCAGGTCCGTTACCGCCCTTGCCGCCATTCCCGCCATCGGCGCCGTCCCCTCCGGGGCCGCCATCCTGACCGGGACCGCCTTGCGACGCCACGACGAGAAAGCCCGTCAGGGTAGTGATGTTGATGTCCGCGGTCCGCGCCGGCAGACCCTGCACGCCGTTGGTGCCGGTCGTTCCGGCATTGCCCATCGCACCGTTGGTGCCGTTCTGTCCGTCCTGGCTGCAATGCGAGTCGCCCCAAACACACCTTCCGGCCGGGGCCTGGTCCGGCGTATAGCCCTGAGGTTGCTTGGCTGGCTTGGCCGGCGGGTTCTGGACCGCGCCCATAATTCCGATTCCGTAGGTAGCCATATGTCTCTCCTTTTCAATCCGTCTTAGCGAGCGCTGGGGTCCACGTACTGCATCACGAGGTTTTGTACGTTGAGGGTGAAGTACGTGTTCTTCACCGTCAAAAACGAATCGCTGTAGAAATTCAACGTCCCGTAGTTCCATACAGTGGGCGCGCTGCCTGGCCCGACCACTGTTTCGCCGTGGGGCATCGTGTAGTCGACTAGGGACACGAGGTTCACGGTGACCGGCAATCCGCCTTCAGTCATCTTTAGTTGTGAAGTGGAGAGCTCGCCCTGACCATACAGGTACGATTCGATGTGTTCCGGAATCGTCCTTGGCCGGTCGCTCGCACGCCGCTTGATATCTTCTTCCCGCTCCAGCAGCTGCTGCGGGTTGCGCGGGCGCACCAGTGCGCGGAGTTGTTCGATATTGGTAACCGTCACCGACGATGTCTGTGAACCATGCCCCTGGAGATGACTTCTGCTATGCCCCAGTTGCTCGGCGATGGCGAGGAAATTCTCCATTTGCTCGTTAGTCATTGCTTAGGACTCCTTTGTCGCAACATTAGGATCCGCGCTCGGGAGCCGGGTGCGACAGCCGGCTGGATGGCGTCAGGCCGGCACGGGCGGAAGCTGGTCGAGGGTGATTCCTGGAATTGCGTGATCGACGAAACCGAGGGACCGTCCGTTTGCTGGTCGATCACCGATCTTGTTGTGAAGGAAGAATTCGTCGTCAATGGCAAACAACTCTGGCCTGGCGCGCGGATCGCCTTGATCGAGATAGCAGTGCAACAGTTGCGCTTCTCGCGGAATCAGCACCATGTTGGCCGCGACGCGCGTCTGCTGACTACGGTTCGGCGGCGTAGCATGGACCAGCGCATGATCGTAAATAATCGCCTGCCCCGCGCGCAAGGGAACCTCCATCAGATACTTCTCGACGATCGTCGCGGCATGCGTCACGAAAGGGCTTGGAAAGTACGGCCCACGCAGGACGTCGACGATCCGGTGGCTTCCTTTGAAGATTGATTGGCCGCCGTTCGACGAGTCGGTGTCGACAAGAGAACACCAGACATTCACGGAGCGCATCATGCGCTCATCGACGAAGGTCCAATCCTGGTGCACTGACACTTCCGTCCCCGGTCGGCTATGTTCTTTAACGACATAATTTCCAACCACGCATCGATAGTTATCTAGGAATAGTGCAAGACGCGGGCCCAGATATTCCTTTATTTTCGAGTCGACGCGCGCACGGTACTCCGCATCCCGACTAAACATCGTGGCATGAAATCCGAGTCCGGAAGATGGCGCGTCCTCCCAATAGAAGTTCTGTAGCTCACGCGCTTCGTCTTCAGTTAAAAGTTGCGCGAGAACGACTCCGTCGTTGAGAAACGTATCGTTATGCTCAATCGATTTAAATACGCGTCTCATGCCGCGCTCCTACGCAATACGTGGGCGTACAGGTCCAACGATCAAGCTAGCGTTAACTAACGACGTCGGGTGGCCTTACGCAAAAATGCGACTGGGGGAGATCATTTGAGCCTGAACGACACAAACAGAGACGGGGAAAATTGAGTGGTGACGTGCTTGTCATCTACCCAACGTTTTTCCCGCAATTGATCATAGGATGCGCTAAGACCTTTCGCAAATACTATCTCGTTCGCCATGCGAAACGTATTGCTGACGCGTGTCCAGGCGTGACTGGCGCAGGCCAACACCTAAAGAAAGAGCAACCAATTCGCATATTAGATCGCATCTCGCGATGTGCGATGAGTGGGGATCACAGCGTAGTTCGCACGCAGATTTTCTATTGCACAAAACGCATTCGCTTTAGTGAAGAGCGGCGACTATAGTGTACGAACTTCCTGAGCACGGGCAACTCGAGTGGAGTGGGCGTCTCAAGCATTCTTATTCCTTTCATCTCGCTGTATGAATACCGACTAGAGCGGCTGCCCCCTTTTTGCCTGGACCGTCGCGATGCCCCCGCGCGGTAAGACCGCGATCAATTCCATGTGATGCACGCGTGCGAGTCATGCAGATTCATCAATCGTGTGCTAACGCGATAACTGCCCTACGGCCGGAGAGACACCATGGTGGAAGCTCAAAGGATTGCCTGCAAGAATGACGCCTGGGTTGTAACGTCATTTGCCGCCAAAGCGGGCGGCTATATAACGCCTAAAACGGGTTCAATGGCGATAGGTCAGCAGCAAATTATCGATTTGGCATATTTTCCGATCGCGGAAGGCCTCGAATTTCAGCCTGATGTATTCGTCGATGCGGATATCAGACCTTCCCCGCCACCCCCGCCAGCGTCAATCACTTTCAGGATGAACGGGCGGACAGCGTTCTATGACGTCACAGGCTATACCTTCAACTGGGTAGCCACGTTTGGCAAGCTTGGCGATCCCAGCGGTCGGCCACCGTTGCCAGGCTTTCCGGAGAGCATTCCTCTCAATGTACTCCCCTACAATAACTGGGATCGCCAGATCAACTCACCCGGGACCCTGACCTGCGCGCCGCAATCAGCAAACGACGTCGTCTCCGTTTGCAATTGGGCGAAAGACAATGGCTACCAGGTTCGGCCGCGGGGCGTCATGCACGGATGGTCACCTCTTGCGCTGTCGACCAATCCCGACCCGCAGGCCAGGATCATGCTCATTGACCTGACCAAGTTCCTCTGCGAGACAAGCTTCCTTCCTGCATCGAATGGGCTGCCCAATAGAGTAAGGGTCCAAACGGGACAGACGATGCTGGAACTCCTGACTTATCTGGAGGGACAAGCGGGCGGCGGGGGTTCTGCACCAGGCTATAGCTTTCCGCATACGCCTGCACCGGGAAACCTGACAGTGGGGGGCGTACTAGCCATTGACGCTCATGGCACAGGGATACCGACTTTGCCTGACGACAAGGCCAACTATGGGTCCATGAGCAACCAGATACTCGAGTTCACTGCGGTGGTCACCGATCCGAACTCCGGGACGCTCGATCAATACACGCTGCGAACATTCGAAAGAGGAGAAAGTGATGCCAAAGCGTTCCTGACTCACGTGGGGCGCGCGCTTCTGGTTGAGGCGACCTTGCAGGTGGTTGATAACTATAACTTGCAATGCCAGAGCCTCACGAACCTCCCGGATTCTGTAGTATTCGCGCAGCCAACCTCGGCAACGCTTCCCCCGCCAAACAGTTTCGGAGACTTCCTGAACCGATGCGGCCGGGTCGAGGTGATCTGGTTCCGCACCGGGACCAATCCCTGGCTCCACATGTGGAATATTGCACCTGGCAAGCCGGATGGTTCCACGGAGGTCACTGCGCCATATAACTATCCATTTGCGGATCACGTTCCCGATATCCTGCAAGATTTCATCAAAAAGATACTGAGTGGCGTACCGTCGGTCACGCCTCTGTTCGGTGAAACCGCGGCTCTCGTGACCGCCTATGGGCTGGACGGAAAAAATGCCTTTGGCCAATCGGGAGCCTATCCTCCGTCACGTGACATCTGGGGGCCATCGAAGAACACCCTCCTCTACATCCAGGACACGACTTTACGGGTCACGGCCAATGGATACGCCATTCAGATGAAAAAGGCCGATGTGCAGCAGGCGATCTTCGATTTTACGAGCAAGTTCACTTCGCTGTTGTCGGCCTATGAAAAAGATCACAAATATCCGATCAATTCCGCGGTGGAAATTCGCGTAACCAGTCTCGACGACCCGGCAAATGTCGCTATCGAATCGGGTATGAAGGCAGAAAGTCCAGTCATTTCCGCTCTGAGTTGTGATGATCTGGCAAAGCGGAACGGATGGGATGTTGCCATGTGGATCGACGTCCTAACTATTCCTGGAAGCGATCATTCGAACGACTTTTACACCGAACTAGAAGCGTGGGTTCTCGATAGGTTTTCAGCAAACGTCGCACGCACCCTCCCCGAATGGTCGAAAGGTTGGGCCTACACGGCCGATCAGGGACCATGGACCGGCACGCGATTCTTCGATCACATCCGGCAAGCATTTTCGGCGGACCTCAACGATCAGAAAAACTGGAAATGGGAGGTGGGTACTCTGCGAAAATATGACAGGTTCAATCTCTTCACCAATCCGTTCCTTGACCAATTGTTCGCGATGTAAACTCGTGGCTTGATGATGACCGCAGATCCATGCCGATGTCATCGCCATAGAGACCTCCTCGGCATGCAGGATGGAAGTACGAAGGAGGTCGGGCTGCGAGGCGAGCGTGGGTGTGCTAACTCGCCTCTTCACCGCCTTTCAACGCGCCTCGCACGAAAGACCGTACAGCAGTCAGGATCTTGCGTACTTCTGCCGGATCCCCCGTCGCGCGCGCGAGGATCATCCCGCCGACCATGGCCGCGAGCGCACCTGTTGCCTCACGCGTTCGCTTGCTGCGTTGCGTGGCTTGACTGCGTGGGCCGAGCCATTGCAAATAGGCGCGCACGTTTTCGCCGCAGACAGTCCGCACTACGCCCTCGGCGCGCGAGACCGCGCCAAAGCGGGGGCTCTATGCCGCGATATCGCGAGCGTGCTCGTTGCTCGCGAGCGTCGGATACCATCGCTCGAAGCATGATCGCAACTGCTCATTCAGGACGGCCGTCCTTACCTGGAGAAGGCCTTGCGCATGAGCCGGTCGCCACGCCATCTGCTGCCGCTTCACAAAACGCTTGCTGACCACCTGGTTGACAGCCGACTCGACGAAGCTCGAGGTGATTGGCTCGCCATGACGGTAGCGGTCTCCGTAGTTCACGATAAAACGCTGGTTGTTCTCGAGGTAACCGATGAACTCCTCCAGTTTGGCCAGCAGCCTGGTTTCCTCTGGACTGCCATCCGTGGCGAGTTCCCAGCCCAGGCTTTCAAGCCGCTGCAGTGCCGGATAGGGGCAGCCGTGCCAGAGGTGCCACTTTGCACTGCGCAGCCCACCGATCAGCGTGTCGACACATGGCCGTTCGTCGCGGTCCGGTAACCCCTTGATCATCTGTTCGAGATTCTGCACCCGCATGGCGACGTGAAACCAGTCGAGTATCCTCTCGCCACAATCGCCAAAGCCGATCTGGGCACGGCGAACGGTGTCGCCGCCGTCGGACAGGAAAGTTACCGGCTGGTCCGCGCCGACGCCTTCCTGGGGTAATCGTACTTTTCGTGCGGAATCTGGCGGTAGTCGCATGCAGAGCCGCTCGCAGCAAGGCTCAGCGGCTCCACGGTTTTCGAGCAATCGCAGAATGTGCAAGTCATTGATCGATAAGGGGTTTCAGGATGAAACCGCCACGCGGTATTCGCCGGCAAGCTGGACGATGGCCTGCTTGAGCCCAACTCGCGCGGAGCCGAGCACGCCACCGGCCCCCCTCAAGCTGCTACTGCATTAGAACTGGTGATTGATACCCACCGTTGCGGCGAACTGGCTACGGCTCGACGCAGCAGATTGCTCGCCAATGTTCGCCGTCGCAGTGACGACCTTGCCGCCGTTGATCGTCTGGCCGTTGGCTCGCTGATACGCCTCCAGCACATAGATCCTGGTGCGCTTGGAGAGGTTATAGAGCTGGGTCAGGTTGATCTGCTGATAGCTAGCCGCGTCCTGCACGCCGTTGGCCTGCGTCGCACGGGGTGTAGCTATAGCCGGCAGCCAGGTCCCACGCCGCAACCGGCTTGTAATGCAGCACCGTGCCGCCCGTGTTGAAGATCGCGGTTGTCGAGAAGCCCGAGTTGGGGCCCGCGATGTATTGCACGTTCGAATACGACGCCGAGACGTCCCACTGCGAGTTGAACTGATAGCCGCCCGTCACAGCAAAGCGCTGCTGCGCCGCCGCGTTCTGATAGCCGTTCGTAATGCTCGACTCACCCTGCTCACCGGTGCCCGAATTGGCCGTCGAGTTGGCGCTCCAGGCGCCACCGCCGCTCGTCGCGTTGTTAAAACGCGCGAAGCCGACGCCAATACCGGCGGCACCCGCCAGATACTGTGCACCGACGCTCCACGACGAACCGGAGTTGAAGGCACCTGCCACGCCGCCCAGCGCGTACATGCCGCTCATCTTCAGACCGCCAAACGAGGGCGAGGTGTAGACGAGTGCATTGTTGACGCGGTAGTCCGTATCAAGCGCGTCAAGGTCGCCCGGATGGGCACCGAAGGCGCCAGTCAGCCACGGGGTCGGGCCATACTGCGCGAGCATGTTGTAGTACGCCGTGTACTGGCGACCCGCCGTGAACGTACCGTAGGTGTTATTGGTCAGGCCGACCCAGGAAGCACGGCTAAACATCAGACCGGACTTGCTCTGTGCGCCTGTGTCGATATTGAAACCCTCTTCAAGCTGGAAGATCGCCTTGATGCCGCCGCCCAGGTCCTCACTCCCCTTGAAGCCGAAGCGCTCGCCGCCCCACACCCCTTCGAACATCTTGACCACCGATTTCCCGCCCGTGGTCGCGCCAGTCGTGGGTGCCTGGCTGCTCAGATAACCGAATCCGGTATCCAGCACTCTCTACAGCGTCACGCTACTCTGCGCAAAGGCTCCGCCCGTAGCAAACATGGCTGCCATGCCGGCGAGCGCTACGGTGGCTTCCTTGTAACGTTTCATCAAATCGTCCCTTCTTGTTGTTGAGAATTCGCTTTGAAACAGTGACACGCGGGTCACCATGCTGATCACTCGGACTTGTTCTTCATGCCTGGCAGTGCCTCACCAGCGCCAAATGGTTCTGCAGCAGTCTCGCTATTGGCACGACACTGCGATCGTCATCGTTTGGGATGATTCCGATGGCTGGTACGACCACGTCATGCCTCCGCTCTTGACCCCGTCGGCGACCAACATCGACTTCCTGTTCGGCCCCGGCAATTGCGGCACGCCGCAGCCCGGTGCCGACGCCGCGCGCTGCGGCCTTGGACCGCGCCAGCCTCTGCTGGTGATTTCGCCTTGGGCGAAATCGAACTTCGTCGATCACACGCTGACTCATCAGACCTCGGTGCTTCGTTTCATCGAGGACAATTGGAAGCTCGGGTTCATCGATGGCCCAGTTGCTCCGCCCGCAGGTACGGGATCCGTCGACCGGTATGCAAATTCACTCGACAACATGTTTGACTTCAAACGCGAGCCGAATATGCGTCCTCTCATCCTCGATCAGGTCACCGGAGCGATCGTCAAGGGTGACTAGCGACAACGGCAGGCGCCACAACTGAAACGACTGCACCACGACAGCTAGCCCCGGCGCAGGCATTGCCTGCAGCGGGGTTTCGCACTTGGACGTTCTACCTGAGTCGAGTGCCACTGTTGACGGTCTGGCGGCGAACGGCTGGTCTCCCGCCTTCGAACTAAGGCTATGCTGAACAAGCGGCTGAATTTGAGACGTCCTCGCCATGTGTGGGTTGATTAGTCGTCAAGTCATGCATATTGAGCCCGGGCCTCGTCGTCCGCAGGCTCGTCAATGGCGAGCGAATAATCGATGAACAGTTCTTCGCCGGGTGCGATTGCCCGCAACGCGTGAATGAAGATCCGACCGTCGTCTTCGATGGCCTCGCAGTTAGAAGGGGGCCGTACCGCAGGAATGCGGTACGGCTACCCGACCAGGACCACCGGGCTATCAAGCGCCGTAGCCGGCCGATGCTCGGGTTCAAGACCTTTCGTTGTGCCGCATTTTGCTGGGCGGTATCGAGCTCATGCGCATGATTGCGAAGGTGCAGATGAAAGACAGTGATAGCACCCAAACTCCCGCCGAGCAGTTCTATTCGTTGGCGATGTAAGCATTCCTCATCATGCCGATCCCGTTCGCTCTGTCTTCCTTATCGCGACAAAACCTTCTGAGACAACCCATCAGGTTCGGACTGTCGTGCATTTCCATGTGGGGGGCGAAACCTTCCAATTGGGATTGTCGCACGCATCCGTCGCCAGATCGCTATGGCACTTGTCGAAGCGCTAGCGTGAGGGGGCGGCATGCTGCGCCCTTCGCGCTCCGGGCCGGTTCCTTAACCCATGTGCAACCGGCCGTTAAGTGAGAAATCTGTGAGCGGCCGCATAGAGTCCGACTAGCGGAACGTGTCAGCGGCCGCCGCCATGTCCGCCTCCGCCTCCATGCCCGCCTCCATGTCCGCCATGTCCACCATGTCCACCATGTCCGCCGTGCCAACGGTCGCCGTGCCAGTGATAGGCGCCCCAACCGCCGCAGTCGCCCCAAACACTGCAGGTCGCATGCTCCGGTCCGTAGACGGGATAGCCGTACACCGAATCGTACTGCTGGGCGTATCCATATCCTGGTGCTACGGCGCAACCACCCAGGCTCGCTGCCGCAGCGACGACCGCAATCAACTTAAGCACATTTCTCTCTCGAATGATGCTGACGGCGAGCCGTGAAAAAGGTCGGTCACCGTCGTTGCTAACAACAAAAAGTTCGGAAACGCCTGATGCGCTTGGATACTGTTCCGAATGCGCCAGCAGACGGGCCGGGCAGCGTTAATTCCTCGGGCGAACAGCTACATGTAGCCCTTTGGAATCACTCAATTGGTTCCTTTGGAAGCTTCTTTCACTGCAGCATCGTCTGGATGCGCGAGTGCATAAAGCTCCTTGTTCCTTGCGATGGTGGCAGCGCTCGGAGGATACTCATACCGCTTGTTCGGCAACAAGCCATCGCGCCAGGCCTGAACAATTTCCTCGTGCACCTGCTCCCGGGTTTTGCCCTGACTGGAGTGCGTTTCTTGCGCCGCAACCATGCCTGTTGCTGTAAGGGTCATTGCCCCAAACGCGACTGCTTGCCATCTCATCACCTTCTCCTAAATGTGCACGTCGATACAGCGGTAGGGCAAGTTGGGAGAGATGTGCCTTTCGCACGGATGAACGCGAGATTACAAAAATGTTATGAATGAGAATACTTGTTCCCGTCTTTGGACTAGTAATCCAAAATGAATCCGGGCCGGAAGATGCCAAACACCGGAGACAATTGCCCCGGAACTTCTCACGAACTGATATGAGTAATATTGCACAACTCTCTCTTCACCCGCGTACGCTGGATACGGCCGAGGGCCGCGCAAAAGAGGTCCTAGAAAATGCCTTCCGACAAACTGTCGACATCTCCAACATGCATGCCGCCATGCCCAACTCGCCAGCGCTACTGGACACCTATCTGCACGGCTACAACCTTTTTCGCAAGGAGTCCTCGCTTACAAGGGTCGAACAGGAACTGGTATTTCTCGTGATTTCGCGCGTGAACGAATGCACTTATTGCATGGCCACGCACAGCATGATCGCGGACGTAATATCGAGAACCCCTGCCCAGACTGTGAACGCGATCCGGGCCGATGGCATGATCGACGATCCGAAGCTGCGTGCGCTCGCTGAGTTCACCCGGACGATGGTGGTCTCGCGCGGACGGCCGTCCGAAGAAGACCTTGACGCCTTCCAGGCCGCCGGATACACCGAGCAGAATGTCCTTGACATCATTCTCGCGATCGCAGTGAAAACGATCAGCAATTACACCAATCACCTATTCCATACCGACGTAGACGAACTCTTGAAGGTATGCGCATGGATATCACCGGCGCCAGAGCGCCGAGAACCGACGTCGTGACCCACGCGGTGCAGAGCGTCACGGCTATTTCTTCACTTTGCGTGCCGCTTGAGCTTCGCGTACGTCGTGAACCCCGCACCTCAAAATGGCGAGAGCGTAATTTCCCGGTCAGCGTCCAGACAACGCGCGGTTGCGACAATTCACGTGCGGAATCTGTGTTGTCGGATTCGCTCGCAGACGTGGAGAAAGCCGATCCTGCTCGTTTAGAGACGAACTCAGGCGTCTTTCTGATACCCACTCGTTTTGCGTTGCCGACTCTGCGAGTTCTTCTTGTTGAAGCGAAAGACCGGGATGCGAGGCGGATCGTATCGACTTTGCGTGGCCAGGGCTACGCTGTAGACCGCGTCCATGATGGCATCGAGGCAGAGCTTCTGCTATCGACCACGCGATACGCTTTGGTCTGGTCAATATGATTCTGCCCCGGGAGTCCGGGTCCGTCTCTCC
Organism: Paraburkholderia sp. RL18-085-BIA-A; assembly: GCF_046027075.1. Classification (NCBI taxonomy): domain Bacteria; kingdom Pseudomonadati; phylum Pseudomonadota; class Betaproteobacteria; order Burkholderiales; family Burkholderiaceae; genus Paraburkholderia; species Paraburkholderia sp. RL18-085-BIA-A. Next base: position 29,503 of record NZ_JARESU010000095.1, read on the forward strand.
TTGTATGGCTGCGTCGAGTCAATCACGACGTACCGGTACTGACTTTCAGGCAGGATGACAGCGCCGCAGATCGCGTCAATTCGCTCAACGCCGGTGCCGACGATCATCTCAGCAAGCCGTTCGACGTGCGGGAACCGGAAGCCAGATCAGATGAATGGCGAACAGGCGTGGTGAACTACGATACCGGCGCGAGTGACACGGTCGGTTCAACTGTCGTTGCGGATTTCCATGTCAACACTTAGCGGAGCAAACAATGCGGATTCTGGTCGTGGAGGACGAGCCGAAGACGGCCGCCTATCTGAGGAAGGGTCTCGAAGAGTCGGGGTATCTCGTAGACGTCGCGCATGACGGTTCGCAAGGGCTCTTTCTCGCTCAGGAGGAAGACTATGCCGTTATCGTCCTCGACGTCGTGCTGCCATGGTTGGATGGCTGGACTGTCGTCAAGACGCTGCGCACGACACGCGCCACGCCCGTCCTGTTCCTGACAGCCCGCGATGACGTGAACGACCGTGTACGCGGCCTCGAACTCGGCGCCGACGATTACCTGGTCAAACCGTTTGCCTTCGTTGAAGTGCTTGCGCGAGTACGCACGCTCGCGCGGCGCGGGCTGCTGCGCGACAGCGAACTGACGAGAATCGGCGATCTGGAAATGGACATCAGCCGACGGCGCGTGCGACGGGGCACTACACGCATCGATCTCACATCGCGTGAATTCTCGTTGCTGCAATTGCTGACGCGACGCAGAGGCGAAGTATTGAGCCGCACTCAGATTGCTTCGTACGTGTGGGATATGAACTTCGACAGCGACACTAACGTCGTGGACGTGGCTATTCGTCGGTTGAGAAGCAAAATAGACCACAATTTCCCGATCAAACTGATTCATACGGTGCGGGGCGTCGGCTACGTGCTGGAACTCAAGAAAACTGGCTAATGCGTAGCCAGTCGATCACCGCCACACTCGCCCTCGCCCTTGGCATCACCACCCTCGCCGTCTTCGTCCTGATTGGAAGTTTCGTGTACCGCGCGCTCGAAAGGCAAATCAGCGCACAGGATGACCTCAGTATCGTGCTTGCCGTTCGTCATGCGCGACGGCTTGTACAAGAGATCGAGACGTCCCGCGGCATTCGTGAGCATGCCGACCGGATCGCAAGCACGGTGTTTGGCAATCCGGCAATGTCGATGGAAGTATTTGGACCTGACGGGCACTTGGCGATCGAGCACAATCTCGCAAGCACGCGTGGCGCCTCAGCCACCGCCGACGTCAATTCAATTCGAACTCCGCAGCTGGCCGTCGCGCGGATTCCAACATCGGCTCGCGTCACCGAAGCGTCGATCGTGAACTGGAGCAACGGGAACGGCGCACCCATCAGAGGCATCGCCGCCGAGGCAAAGATGCGCGATGGGGAAGTGATAAGCATGTTGATCGCGCTCAACATGAGCGATCGCTATTGGGTACTCGATCGTGTTCGCGACAACCTGAAGATTTACGGAGCAATAGGCGTGGTCCTCGCAACGCTCCTCAGTTATCTGCTCGTTCGCGCCGCGATGCGGCCCGTGCGCGATATTGCAGCCAGCGCAAGCGAAGTCACGGTCAATCGATTGAATACGCGCATTGCTGTTGTGCGCGTACCGCGCGAACTCGAACCGCTCGTGGCATCTCTGAACGCGATGCTGGAGCGCATGGACCGTGGCTTCGGGCAGATTTCGCGCTTCACCGCCGACCTTGCTCATGACATGCGCACGCCGCTCAGCAACATGCGCGGCGCCACCGAAGTCGCGCTTGCCCGCCCTCGTTCTAACGACGAATACGAAACGCTACTCGCATCGAATCTTGAAGAGTGCGAGCGGCTCTCGCGAATGATTGAAAACGTGCTGTTTCTCGCCCGCGCCGAGCATCCGCAGTTCATCAAGCACATGCGCGTATTCGATGCCCGCGAAGGATTGACACGCATTGCCGAATACTTCGAAGGAGTCGCCGACGAAGCGAATGTGTGCGTGCGCGTGACCGGTGCTGCAACCGTCACCGCCGACTCCGAACTGTTCCGGCGCGCAGTCAGCAACTTGCTCGCCAATGCGATCCGTTACACACCCCGATGCGGTGAGATCGTTCTCGATGCAAGCGTAGTAAATGGCAATGTGCAGATCACCGTTTCGAATCAGGGCCAGCCGATCGCCCCGGAACATCTCGAGCACATTTTCGACCGCTTTTACCGTATTGATCCTTCGCGCAGCTCTTTGCCTTCTTCCGGTTTGTCGCAAGGTTCAGCGGGTTCGACGGGTCTGGGCCTCGCCATCGTGCGAACGATCATGGACCTGCACGGCGGCGTCGTTCATGCAGAAAGCGACGCGCACAGCACGCGCTTCATTCTCATGTTCCGGCGGCCTGGGTAACGGGCACCGAAGCAGCCGGCCCAACTCCCCCAGCACCCGGGCTCGCGGCAGCCGCTGCTGCGGCCACATCATGCGCCTGGTTCGAGCTAGCATCATGCCACGTCCCACCCAACGCCTTCAGT
>NZ_JARESU010000096.1:0-31910 GCF_046027075.1 Paraburkholderia sp. RL18-085-BIA-A
TGTGTTGCATCAGAGGTGGCCGCGCAAATTCGGACAGTCGGATAAGTGGAACGTTCGGGGCCTGAGCCGGCGATAATGCCGACAAAGGAACCTTGAAGATGACGAAGAGAAGCCGACGGACGCACTCAGCTGCGTTCAAAGCGAAAGTGGCGATGGCGGCGGTCAAGGGTGAGCGGACGCTAGCCGAACTGGCGCAGCAGTTCGATGTGCACCCGAACCAGATCACCGAATGGAAGCGGCAGTTGCAGGAACGTGCCGCCGACGTGTTTGGCGCAGGGGGCACGGCGTCGAGCGAGCCGCAAGTCGATTTGAAGGAGCTGCATGCGAAGATCGGCCAGCTCACGCTGGAGAACGATTTTTTAAGCGGCGCGCTCAACAAGGCGGGATTGCTGAGCGCAAAGCGATGATCGATCGTACGCATGCATTGCCGGTCTCGCAGCAGGCGCGACTCGTTGGTATTGCAAGATCGAGCGTGTATTACCGGGCGCAACCGGTGAGCGAAGCAGACCAGTTGCTGATGCGCCGGATCGATGAACTGCACATGGAGTTTCCGTTTGCCGGGGCGCGGATGCTCGCCCGACTGTTGCGTCGCGAGGGACACGAGATTGGCCGCAGGCGCGTGCGCACGCTGATGAAGCGCATGGGTATCGAGGCGCTGTACTGCAAGCCGAACACAAGCCGCCGTCATGCGAAGCACAAGATCTGGCCTTATCTGTTGCGGGGCATGACGATCAATCGGGCAAACCAGGTCTGGGCACTGGATACGAGCTATATCCCGATGGCGCGCGGCTTCGTATATCTGACCGCCGTGGTGGACTGGGTCAGTCGAAAGGTACTGGCCCACCGCGTGGCGATTACGATGGAGGCGATGCACGCTGTCGAGGCGTTGGAAGAAGCGTTCGCGAAATACGGGCAACCTGAGATCGTCAACACCGACCAGGGCAGCCAGTTCACCGCGACAGCGTTCACCGACGCCGTGCTCGGCAGGGGCATCCGCCTGTCCATGGATGGCAAAGGCGCCTGGCGCGACAACGTATTCGTCGAACGCGTGTGGCGCAGCGTGAAATATGAAGAGGTGTATCTGAAAGCCTATGAATCGGTCGGCCACGCCCGGCGCTCAATCGGCGATTACATCAATCTGTACAAGTGTGTTTCATACTGCCCAACCTCGCTATGTGCTTGATAAATCTAGAGAGCCCTGTTGTGCCATTGGTTTTGTGGGGTATCCGCGCCGTGCACGTGCCCTGGCCACGAGTTCGGAGACGGCATCCCCGCCCAGTGAATTGCGATTGAAGATCCACGGACCATTGGGCAACGGATGTTCGGCTACGATCTCGTTGCGTTCGACCGCAAGCCTGAGCGTTCCGGGGCTCACGCCGACCAACGCCGCAGCCTCGGTCAACGTCATCCATCCTTCAGCGGCACGTCGCTCGCTCGAATAGACAGGGATCTGATGGTGGCTACGCAACGCGGTGACTCGCTCCTGGGTCCAGAAGTTACCCCGCCCGGTTCGCAGGTCATTGCGATTGAGCACGCCAGCAATCACCAGATCCGGACAGATACGGACGAGCTGGCGCACGGCATCAATCGCTTCGCGTGACGTATGCGTGGTGTTCTCACCGCGACGTCGCCGTGGCACGCGAATCTCGGTATGTACTCCACCTTTCCAGTGGATGACGAGCACGATTTCGCTCGTTGCGTTGTCGACGTCGACCACGACTTCGTGGATCAGGGTGCGCACAATACGCTTCTTCAGTCGGGCGTCGGCATGCGGCCAGATCGATTCCAACGCTGCAGCAAGATCGGCAAACTCATCGGGCTGGGCAGGCGGTGTCTGACCGGATGTGCGCGACTGTTGCTCGATACGCGATTCCACTTCCTCCACGCGCAGCAGCGCATCATTCCAGCGCCGCTCCAGTTCGTCGGCGACAAGCCGGTTTTCAGGGTCAGCAGCGTCGTACTGTTTCTGCGCGCGTTGGGCGGTATAACGTGCCGCTTGCAGATCCCGCTGCAGCGCAGCCAGCACTTCATCCTGCTTCAGGGTCTCTTCTTCGCGCCCCACCATTGCTGCCTCAATTGCCGCCGGTTGAACGACCTGCAAGACCGCCCCGGCGATGGCCGCGTCCGCGCGCGTGCCACCGAACGCAATGCAACGCGGTTGTCCCTTGTCCAGCCAACCGCGATGACAGCTATAGCGCAAGGCGTCGTGCCTGTTACCCGTGTAGTGTAGCGTCAGCTTGCTCGCGCAGCGCCGACAGCGCAACAGTCCCGCCAGTAGGGCCTCACCGTTCTTTGGGGCGCCAGCGTGTCCGGCCAGACGCAGGTTGCCATTGATCGCGCACTGGATCCGCTCGAATTCGTCCCACTGAACGTACCCGTCGTGGGCATTGGGAATGAGCGCAAGCCACTCATCCCGAGGTTTGCGGCGATCACGTTTGCGCGGCTCCCCGCCTTCGTAATTGATCGTGCATTCGGTCTTGCCATAGGCATACGCGCCACCGTAGATCGGGCTGGTCAGAATCCGGTACACCGTGCCGTAGCTGGGCCGTTTCCATTGGATTTCGCCGCGCGGCGTGCATGCCGGCAACTGCAGTCCGTGCTCCAGGAACCATAACAATGTCTGACGCACCGAGCCAATCGCGCCGAACTGGCGGAACACCGAGCGAATGGCGTCCTGCACGCGCAAATCCGGATCCTTCTCCAGGCGCTGGTCTTCGGTCTTGCAGTAACCCACCGGCGCCGCGACGACGAGTTCGCCGCGTTTGGCCTTCTCCTGCCGAGCTTCGAGTGAACGCTGACGCAGCAGATCCAGCTCGTATTCGTTCAGGCTGCCCTTTAAGCCGAGCAGCAAACGATCGTTGCTCTGCCGTGGCGCGTACACGGTCTCCTGATCAACGAGCACCGTGTCGACGATGCGGCACACCTCAACCAGTTGCTGCCACTCGCGACTGTTGCGCGCAAATCGCGAAACCTCACGAGCGGCAACTGCGCCGACGTGCCCAAGACAGACCTCTGCCACCATCCGCTCGAAGCCCGTGCGCGTTTGTGTTCCGGCCGCAGAGCGCCCCAGATCCTCGTCGATCACTTCGATCTCGTTCCAGCCCAACTGATGCAGACGATCCTGCATCGCATACTGCAGCTTCTGGCTCTCCAGATTGTGGCTGACCTGGTAGGCCGACGACTGGCGCACATACAGCATGGCCTTGCGCATCAGATGCTGTGGCCGAATCTTGTCACTCATCGCGCACCTCCGGCTCGTGTACGACGGCGAACAGCCCGCGACGGTGTTGCCGCAGCAGTTGCGCCAGCAAACGCACCGCCTCCAGCCGGACCTCCTGCGGCAGGTGCGTCCACTGTGGCGTCTTCGGAAAAGGATGAAACAGGTCGAGTTGAGCGCCCGGTTGCGGGCTGGTCTGGCGTCGCATCAGCACCTCCTGTACGGAGCAAAGGATGGTGCTCGGCTTGTACCATACCGCGCTGCCTGGCAGGCGCCTGCGCCAGCAGGTGCTTCAGTTCCCTCAATGCTTCACAGTTGACGGCGGGAGACGTTGCCGAGGTAACGCGACAGCAGGCAACGGGATCGAACATCCATTGCGGCACCTCCAGCAAGCCCGCCGTGTCGAACGGCTCTCGCCCACAGCGCAGCACTGACTCGGCGTTCTTCCTTTCTATCGTGGCGAAAATCCATACCGTGTGCCCGTACCACGGGTGCCAACGATAGAGAACTTCCCTTGACTCGGTGATATGGGCGTTGTGTTGACGGCTTGTACAACCGGAAACGGCCCCATTCGAGCCTGGCGGATCAGACGCCGGATGAGGCATACTTCGCGACGCTGCCTGCGATCAAATCGGCGGCATGATTGCCTCGGTCGTTCCACTTAAAAATCTCAGAAGACTGTCCGACTGAGCGAGCCCACCTCTCACAGACAGCGTCGGCACCCGCAATCAGTTTTCTATCGTGGCTCAATGAATTAGTAAGGACCTCCCCGATCCCAGCATGGGAACTGTTCGGTGCCATCATGGCCGGTGCTACACAACCTTCCGGAAAGGAGGAAGCCATGGAAAAGATTATTCGTGTCGGCGTCGATCTGGCGAAGAACGTCATGCAAATTCATGCAGTCGACGGCACGGAGCACGTCGTGGTCCGCAAAGCCATTCGCCGTGAGCACTTCCTCAGCTGGTTCGCCAATCTGCAGCCTTGCCTCGTCGCCATGGAAGCGTGCAGCGCCGCGCATTACTGGGCCCGCAGACTGCGCGCACTCGGACATCAGGTACGGCTCATTCCACCGCAATTTGTCGCGCCATACCGCAAGGGCGGCGCCCAGGTGAAGAACGATGTGCAGGATGCCGAAGCTGTCTGTGAGGCCGCCGGCCGCCCTAATATGCGCTTCGTGCCGGTAAAGTCACCGGGCCAGCAGAGCGTGCTGGTGCTACACCGCATGCGCACCGGATTCGTCGAGGAGCGTACCGCGCTCGTGAACCGGTTGCGAGGGCTACTAGGCGAGTTCGGCGTCTTCCTGCCTCAAGGCATCCACCAGTTGCGCAAACACCTCGTTGAGCACATTGAGGACGGCGGAAACGAACTCAACGGTCCGGCCCGTCAAGCTCTCATGCGTGGCTGGGCCCAATGCCAGGCGCTGAACGACGAGATTGCGTGGCTGGATCGACAGATCGGCGACCACGCCAACCACGACTCGCAGGCCCAGCGTTGCATGGAGCTGTGCGGGGTCGGGCTGCTCACCGCATCGGCCGCTGTGGCCACCATCGTTGACGCAACACAGTTCAGAAACGGCAGACAGATGGCCGCGTGGCTCGGCATCGTGCCCAAGCAAAACAGCAGCGGCGGAAAGCAGCGGCTCGGGCGCATCACCAGACAGGGTAACGACTATCTGCGCACGCTACTGTTTCAGGGCGCGCGCTCCGCCGTCCTCACCGCGCCCCGACGCAACGACAGGCTCTCCCGCTGGATCATTCAGTTGCAGGCTCGCGTGGGATACTACCGAACCCTTGTTGCCGTAGCCAACAAGCACGCCCGCATCCTGTGGGCGGTGCTCGCCAAGGGCGAACGTTTCGATCCATCCCACGCGCCCGCCCGCCATAGCGGGGCGACGGGCGCGTAAGCCCCGAACCCCGAAACGTCATGTCCACGGTAAATTCACTCCCACCTCGAGGACCCAACAAGGCAAGATAGCGACAGGTCAGACCGGCAGCAGGCGAACTCGAAGGCCAGTGAGGCGATGCGCTAAGCGCAAATGCCGCTCAATGAATGGAGTCCCGCTGCGCGGTTACTATCCGGGCCCGGGCGCGGCAACGCTAGCGCGCCCAGCAAGGCCGTTTATAGGCATGCAGTCTGACCCGCCGCCGTTCTGCCATCCAAGTCCCGACCCACGACGAAGGCGCTTGTTCGATCACCGATAAACCAACCTTGCTAAATCGGGAAGGTCGTTATAGGCTGGCCTGCACGTACCCCTGCCGACGCTTCGCCGACATCCTCGCGGATGCCTGCGCACGGCTCGGGGCCGATGTGGTTCGCTATTCCTTCATCGCAGTGGACTTGCACCACCTACTCCTTGCCGGTCTCCCCGCGCACCCGTGTGAAAACGCAAAAGTACTCGGTTTTCGGGGGTCGCTTTACCCTTCCCGAGTTGCTGCCAAGCCAATACGGCCCGATCTGAAGGGTCGATTTTTTAGAACGCCGTGTTCAGCATGAGTTTTCACACACCCTCGGTCGTTAACGGAAGATTGTCGCGGCAACGATGCCAGCGCGTTAGACGGATACCCCTATGCAATTTCACGGCGGTAAAAATGTGCGCACGCCCCACGATCACAAGAACAATCGACCCAGGGATTCGGTACCCCAACCCATACATCAGAGTATCGCTAGCGCTCGATAAGCAAGCCGCTGTGCCATTCGTGGCATTCGATTGCGCACTTAGCCAATGCTTCCTCTGTCGTTCCATAGTGCTCCACTCTCCGATTCCGTATTGGAACAGAGGTGTTGCAACGACCGGTTGAACCCGCCGTCGCGTTTCGCGCGTGATATGCGGGGGACGGCCATAAGCAATGGGCAGAGTGTGCCCTACAACACAGATGCCGCGGGCAATTGGAGTACTCTACCTGTCGTGTCCTCAGGTAACGCCTACGCCTATCAAACACACTGGATTCATCCTATGTATGTCGCCAACTACGCGCTTATCGATGACATCCAGAACAGGGCTGGCGAGAACCATGCCGACATGGTGACAGCAACTATCAACAACTACATATCGCAGTATGGTTTCTCGTCGAATCAGACACAAGCTTTCCAGTTTCCCGATTCGGGGAGCACAGAATCCATTCAGATAAATTCCGATGTAGCCTCCATCACATCGCCCGTTGTCAACAATAGCTGGGCGAGTCTGGCTGTCTCGCGTTCGCCGAACGCATGGTTAAATGGCGATCCTGCCGTATATAGCGCGTTGGAAGACGCATTCCTGAGCGGCAAGACCATGGTCTTTGCCGCTGGAAATGACGGTGCGAGTAGCCCAAATAAAGTGTCGTTTGATGCATCAACGCCATTCGTGATCAGCGTGAGCGCGATGGATCTGGACCCTAACGGCCACGAGCAATTGGCGTGGTATAGCAGCGCCAATCCGGCCATGACGAATTACGTCACCCTAGGCACGGTCGCGAATTACCCGCAAAACTCTACCGCCATCGGCACGTCATTCGCCGCGCCGCGTATCACCGCACTAATATCCATGCTCGATGCCGAGTATGGAGGCCAGCTTACGCAGTCCGACATTCATACGATTCTTGATCAGGGCAGCATCGGCGAGAACCAGGCGCAAGAAAACCAGCCGAACATGCCGAAGTATGTCTATCACGTCATTGACGACACGACGTTCGGCAACATCCTGCACATGCAGTACACACCTGGCGAATGTACGCTACGCATGGAAGTGTCGGGCCTGTATAACCTGCGTCTTGATCGCGTAGCTGACACGGGCGGATTGAATTTCTATACCAATCACGCCGCAACGCAAGGACTCGGCGCTGTTGACGCCCAATTGAAGGCTAGCCCTGAGTACCAAACATTGTCCAGCCACACTATCAATGAAGTCAGTCTCATGGAAGATGTGCAGGCCATGTATCACGTCTTCCTTGGCCGAGAATCGGATGACGGCGGTTTGGCTTGGTGGGTGGATCACATCGCGCACGACAACACGCCGACCAATCAGCAAATCATGATCACCGGCCAGCACATCGATATCAGCCAATACGAACAGGCGTTCGTAGCCGCAGCTGGTCAGCATCTCCCGTCGTGGTTCTAAGCAGAACTCGTCAGATAATTTTCCTGACCTAACCCTAAACCCCGCCTCGTTCGGTAATGCGGTTCAGTTAAGCCAGGACGGCATATTTGTTTGTGCAGCAAGAAGTGTATGGTCTCTGTGGCCAGACGGGGCGCTGATTTTATCCGTTCCTGTGTCAGGTGTAACCCGGCTGTTCTCGGTCAATGAGGCCCCGCGCACTCGGATATTCTCAGCCAATGTGATCCCGTGATCGCTAATGTAATCAATTCCCGCGTCGGATGTATTCGGACCGCTACAGCTAAGCGAATGGCTGCTACTAGCCGGGTGTCTCTTGCGGGTCGAGGCTGTGTGAAAACACGTGTTAAATGTGATCGTCAAAAAAATCGACCCGTCAGATCGCGGTGTATTGGCTTGGTAGCAACTCGGGAAGGGTAAAGCGACACCCGAAAACTGAGTACGTTTGCGTTTTCACACGGCCTCGGTCGACCTGAGCCGTCCAAAGTCACTTTGACGGGTCTTCCTTCGGCGATAGCTTAGGGGTGGAGTAACAAGCAAAACGCCCACCAGATAAGCCCCCAGTCATTGCTGTAGCAAATCTGCAGCGGCCGATAATCGAAGTCTCAGTATCGGCCAATGAAGCCGTTTCCTGTTACAAGCGACGAATCGTCGGAAGCAAGCTAGCCGACGTTCTTCGACATTTAGTGGTCTGGCGACCCCGCTTAAGCTCGCTTGCCCCGCAACAGATGTCGCCTAGATCGTCTGCCCTCAGGGATTAGGCGCATATCGCTGTTGCGCTGCGGACCATTTGAACGTGCGCCGCCACTTTCCACCGGCTTTTTCCCGAAGCTGGAGATCATGATAGCCGCCGGTCATGGTGGGAAGAATGGTGAGCGCATTCGCTGCGTCCGACACATCGTGGCTCCGTGTGCCGTCCTTGTGCCACTCGCCTGCGAGCATCTTGTCGAAAGCCATCGGCTGGGCGAAGACCACGCGCAGTGATTTCCCGTCGATCACGAACAGATACAGCGCTTCGAAATCCGCACCGCCCCCGGCGTAACCCTCGTTCCATCCTGCGCGCACGCCGAACGCGTATTCGCCGGTGCGGAGCTGATACGCAGCGAGATCGAAGCGAGACCAGCTGGACGGCATGGCCTGCTGTTCGCTTCCTGTGTCGCTTGCATCGAGCTTGTCCGGCCGGTCGATGTTTGTGTCGCGCCAGTCGGTCGGCGTGGCGACGGGCGCCTCAGTTCGCGCCACGAGCCGCGGTGCGCCGGACCCATTGCTTTCGAAGACGCCGAACCAGACGCGTCGCGGGTCTGTATCGTCGCTGCCGAGGCTGTCGCACGAGGCAGGTGGGTACTTCAGGGCGGAGGCGGCGAGTTCCGGGCTGTCGGCAAGACAGATCATGGCGACGTAGCTGTTCGGCCGCAGCGGCCAGGGCTTCGCGCCCGACAACACGACGCTCCGCGCGTCCTGACCCGGCGCCAGCTGTTCGACGAGAAATGCCTTGGTGAAGCCGGCGGGCAGCTTTGTGCCGAAGCCGTCGGGTTGCGGCTCACCGGTCATCGAATGATGGAACATCTTTTGGGCGTCACTAGTCTGCATGGCGCCGCGTACGCCGGATAGTGAGTGCACCGTCGTGTCCGCGAGCGCAGTGGAACCATGCAAAACGAAGGCGAGAGCGGTGAGGCCGAATGAGCGACGGAGCGGTGCGTGATGTGTCATGGAAATAGCACAGGTTATAGCGCAATTGCGCGTGGGAGGCACAGGTGGCCCAGCAAATCAAGGGGGAGACATGTGAATCCGCCGATAGCTAACCACGCAAGCGGCGAGATACGCGGTTCGGTCGGCCCCGGCGGCTTTACTGTCCAGATAGCTGGATGAAATCCACTCACCGTCATCCGGTGGCCAGAGTATGTAACGCAATGCGATCGCGAATGCGGATCAATCGCCCTTCTTTTGCAATTACGCCGCGATTCGTCAACGATTTCAGCACGCGCGAGACGGTTTCGCGACTGACTTTCGCCATTGCCGCTATCGTCGGCTGGTCTGGAAGTTCGATCAGGGGCGATTCGTCCTGCTCCGCGCCGTTGATCGCCGACTCGATGACCGCTGAGATTCGGGCGTCCGCGCGCGGCAGTCCATGCACTGCCTGGCGTTCGACAAGCTGCATAACCCTAAGGGCCATGGAGTTGTTTAACGCGCGCGCTACATCCGGCTCATTGAACAACTGCCGGGCGTGGGCTCGGCTGAAAAGTGCCACCGTGCTCTTCCCGACCGCCTCGATGTTACAAGGACTGGATAAATCCTGAAGGATTGGTGGTTCCCCGCCCGATTGTCCAGGATTAATCACGCGTTCCGGGGTTTCGCGACCATCCTCGGAGAGTGTGGACGATCGCAATTGTCCCGTTATAACCAGCACGAGCGGCGATCGTGGGTCACCCTGAAAGAAGATGTAGTCGCCGGGCCCAAATTCGGCGATGCGGGCCATCTCGCTTGCTCTTTTTATTACGTCGTCAGTGGCCAAAGCGAAAAGGGCCTGTTTTCTCAGAACTGCTTCCAGCTTCTCTCGATCGTTATTCATTTCAACATCTTCTATGGGGTGATACCTGGAGCACCAGCAGGAAGACGCGGCATCCGGTCCAAAGGCGTGAGCCTTAAGTAATCGTAGGCCGCACTGCGCAACCAGTGCTTGCCTTTTATCTGCTTTTGAAACCGGACCTGGTGTGCCACTAGGCCGATACACGGCGCAGACCTCTGTATATATCGGCTCAAGCCGTCCCGCACGTAGGGGCAAATGAGAATATCAGTGTTGCGTGGGCCGCAACGATCATTTTCGATGCAGAATGATCCTGCGCGAGTGCTGAAAGGAGCGACCGGGATCGATGGGCCTTCAGTTACGTCCGACTAACCGGAGCGGGCCGGAGCAGCCGCTTTGGAACGAGGTGCTGACACATTCTGAAGGCCGACCAGCATGTCGATTTCGCGCTGATCGTCGCCCGCTACTGTTGCAACGCCGTCCGTAGCCGTTGAAGCGAAGCTCGGGACAGCGAACCTCACCCACGGTTGTCACTCGTCACGCGCGGGTCGCTCTGCATCTTCCCGCGGAAGAAGCTCGGCGCTAATTTCCAGTCCCCATGCATCACCCTAATCAGCGGGCCGCGCAACCTCGCGATACAGCAAAGCGCCCATCGCGACCATTTTCCTCAAGCTCGGATCATCTATCACGTGGTGGCTATCGATTATCTTGCCGTGCCGGTACGCAAGCGGATAAATGTCGCTACTGGTGAATATTCCGGCATTCTCGATAGTCGTGTGGACCAGCACGAGGTTCTGGCCCGGAAGATCGGTAAATACCAGGTCCGCCCGGTCGAGGACCGTCATGTTGTATTTGACGTGGACGATCGCGCGAATCCGCGCGCCGGGGACTGCGAACCGCTTGACACGTCGATTGCGCTGATCTTTAAGGAACACCAAGCCTTTATCGGCGCCGTGCTCCATTACGTACGGATCGTCGAGTGGTGCGGCGCATGCGGTCTCAGCCTGATAGGCAGTGCGCAACGGACCGAGTTCGTACGACGCGATCCAGTCGACGCCCTTCATGTCGCTGGGCTTGCGTTTGGTTTCGAGGGTCCGCCTGGCGTGCATATCTGCGGTACCGGAACTGGCGGCTATCGTTTGACCGGTGGTAAAGGCGAGGAATACGGCGAGCAGTAGACGTCTTTTCATTGGAAGTTGGCTTACCGTTGCACTGCGCATGCCGTTCAGCGCATGCAAACCCGCTTAAAGCAACCGCCGGGAACCGACACCGAAGATAACGGCTGCCGAGTGCCGATCTTGAGCAACCACGAGCAATTCGTTTGCTCGGGTCCAGAAACGACCCGGTGCACGGGCGAAAAGAATAATGCCGCGAATACTTCTGCAACCGGAGCAGGCGCGGCAGTTAGTCGGCGACCTAAGCGCGGCGGTGCTCGCTTCGGACGTGAAACAGAAGGCCGAGACTGACGACGCCAGGTCACCCTCAAGTTGCTTTCGTACTCTTGCCGTACAGGCGGCAACGCCGCGCAATCAGAATTGCTATTCATTGCTGCGGGGCAACCCCGGAACGGAAGGTAGTCCGGCGGCAACACAGCGACAGCGGCGACAATCCGCTCCGCGTCTCCATGTCGCCCGCACCCCAACGCCCGGCCGATATCACAAGATGAATTTGGCGCAGAGAAGTCCGCTGACCGCACCATAAGCATAACTAATACTGTACAATCCTGCTCCGGCCGATAAGGCACTGATCCCCGATAGCTCAGTCGGTAGAGCGCCGGACTGTTAATCCGTAGGTCCCTGGTTCGAGCCCAGGTCGGGGAGCCAGAAATGCGGGAGTAGCTCAGCTGGTAGAGCGCAACCTTGCCAAGGTTGAGGTCGCGAGTTCGAGCCTCGTCTCCCGCTCCAGTGCGAAAGCATGCAAGCGCATGCCCATGTGGCTCAGTGGTAGAGCACTCCCTTGGTAAGGGAGAGGTCGGCAGTTCGATCCTGCCCATGGGCACCAACACTACGCTAGTCTGGCTTGAAAGACAGGCGTGCAGCAGTTTTCGCCCCCTTAGCTCATTTGGTAGAGCACTTGACTTGTAATCATGAGGTGGTCTGTTCGAATCAGACAGGGGGCACCAGATTGACGCGACGGGTCACGCAATGTTTGCGTGGCCCGTTTCGCTACGTGGCCGTGTCCTCGCGGCGTTGCGTCGGAGCGTGAGTCCCGCTGTGCGTTATTGACGCCCAAATCAATCACACCGCGTAAAGAATTTCAGACCAGGCACCAGTAATAGCCGAGCGCTTCCATCGTGTACCGGCAGGTCCGCGCTTGCAGCGGCTCGGACGCGATGATCAGATCCCCCTGTTGCGCCCTGTCGTACCCCATCCTCCTGTTGACAGCATCCACGTCCAGACGTGCCGCATGGGTGACGGCGAACACCTTTGCGCCGTGCTGGACAAGCAGGTAATCGATGAGCCGCTGCTGCTCCAGATCGGCGAGCGGCACCTTTTCGAACACACGGCCCGACCAGGGGCGATTCTCGATGAAACGGGCAACAGCCTCGCGCTGCGTCTGTGTGGCCGCCGCTTCGACAAGGTGCGTGGCGCTGCGCGACGAGTAGATAGCGTCCGCCGACTGTAGGAACAGTGCCGAGGCGGTTGCGAGCCACCACCATTTCCCCAGGCGCGGCTTAAGGGCTCCCCAGCAGAGCACCGTTGCGGCCAGGAGCGCGTACACCAACGGAGTGGCGAAGCGGCCCGGGACCCGGAAACGGCCGTACAGCGGGTGCAGTACTTCGGGGATCGCCAGATGTATGAGTGAATGCCCGGCCACGAACAGCTGGAAGGCCAGGGCGTAAAGCATCAGCAGGACTGACGCGAGCCAGACTGATGTGGGAAGCGCGCGGACCGGCGTCGGCGCAGCGCTTCTGAGCTTCACTGTGCGCGAAGCGAGGCACACCCCAGCAAGCAGCAGTGTGCCGGTACCGAGATAGAGAAGGCAATCGCCCTGTTCGGGATACGCGGGCCGGTAGAGTTCGCCTACGACGCCCCAGTTCAGGGAATTGAAGATCGCCGCCAGATCCATGCTGTATTTCTCGGCGCCGTCGAGTAACGTGTAGCCACCGGCGAATGCTCCATATGCCCACAGTGCGACAACGGGCATGACCGCGCACGCAAGCGCCGTGAAATAGCGCCGCCGGGCAAGCAGCGGGACACACGAGGACGACTGACATCGCGCCGAGATACATATGCGTCATCACCGACAGCGTCGTAGCGATCACGGGCTCGACGCGCTGGCGGAGTGTCTTCGGATTGTCTGCGACGCAGGTCATCGAAAACAGCAGGACGTAATAACTCGAGAGCGCAATGTGCTGCGCACCGATGATCCTCGTGGGCATCACCGGGTTCAGCACGAACAGCGCTATGCCGGCGAGAACGACATACGGGTCGTCACTGCAACGGGCGATCAGCCTGCCAGCAAACAGCGCCACCAGGACGAAATTGAGGACGATGACCGTTTCGAAGGGAACGCTGATGCCGGTCAGGGTGTGCATCGTCTTGGCCAGCATGGCAAACCAGGGCACCCCGTCGCTGAAAAACAGGTTCGTGTCGCCGAATGCGGGATTTCTGCCGAGCGGCCAGTGCCAGCCGTCGGTTTCGTAGAACCGGAAGGCCGCAGCCGAGTAAGGATAGTCGCTGTTTGCGAGCACGCCGCCGTTGATGAGCGCGATCGGTCCCATGCCGGTGTAGAGGCAAAGACTGAGCAGACCGAGCACTAGCGCGAAGAGCGCGATCGCCGCGCGGGAGGACAAGGTCTCGGCGAGCCATCGGCGTGCCCCTCTCGTATTGCCGGAGGGCGCGGCGCTTCCGTCCGCACGAAACGCCCCAGCGTCCGATGCCTGCAATGCGGACGCGGTGCCCGCGGGTGACTTCTTGTTGATCGCTCGATCCGGCGCCATGGCTAGTTCAACCCGTTAGGAGCACGCATGACCACGAGTCCGGAGCCCGCCAGCGGCAGGCAGGTCATGCCGGGCCTCGCGCAGGCCGCCCCGGCAACGCCGGCCTGTTGTGCGACGACGAAGAACTCGTCGGGCGGCACGCGGCCGTCGAGCAGCTTGTGCTTTTCCACGGCGTCGTCGTGCGCCAGCAGTGCCGGGACGGGCCGGGCCGAATACGTCGAATTGACGGCCATGTTGTGCTGCGCGGCCAGGTAGGTGAACTCAATATAGCCATCGGGGATGTCCTTGACCGGCACGAACACCACGCGATGCGCACCCGCTATCATCGCCTGGATACGGGGATCCCCGACCTCGGCGGGAACCGCGGGATCACCATGATTCGCACGCCGCAGATAAGCGTGCCACTGCGCGAGATCGATCAGTTGGATCGCCAGGGCCGACATGAGCAGCGACGCAGCCAGCGCGGGCCGCAGATGGTTGGCGACGCTCGTAAAGCAGCCGAATATAAGCAAGTAGAACAGCACCCAGATGAAGCGTCCGCTCGAGCGTACCAGGCCGGCGAGCGTGGCCAGCGAACGCGGCAGATCGACGTGGATCAGCTCATGGCCGCCCACCGCGACGATGTTGCTGAACGCGGCGAGCGCCAGCAGCAGCGCGGTAATCGACAGGACGCAGGTTGGCGCGGCGAACCGGAGGCTTTCGCCGCGCAGCCAGCAGGCGGCACCGATGACCACAACCATCAGCAGGCCAACACCCAGATACGCGTTGCCTTCGTACTGGCCGCCTCCGAATCCTGGCATGTTGCGCAGGAAGACAGACATTGACGACACACCAGTGGGCGAGCGGAAATACCACGCGCTCGAACCGGGATCGATGAACGTCAGCACGTTCGCGGAGAACACGCCGAAACCGGTTGCATCTGGCATTACGCCTTCTGCTCCGGAGAAATAGCCGGCGAGGTACATCGTGGCAAGCAGCAACAGGGCGACCGTCGAGGCATGCACGCACAGCCCGCGACGGTGCGTGGGCAGCGCGGCGAAACGATAGATACCATCGGCCGCCCAGATCGCGAGCACCATGACAAGGAGGTAAAAGTGGACCAGTGCGCTAGCCAGGATCAGCAGGGTCCACAGGCGATAGCGCCGGCACGTGGCCATCTGCTGGCCAGTCCATATGAGGACGAACGCGGCAAGGATCAGCCAGTGGGCCGTCAGGGAATCGTGCCCGTGACCGCCCGGCCCGCGGCTGGTCACGATCGTTGCCGTCGCGACGAAGGCCGCCATCGCCAGCGACGGGACCGCCTTTCTGCACAACCGGTAGGCGAGCAGCGCCGCGAAGGCGCCGTTGAGCATGAAGTCGCCGATGAGCACAAAGCCCTGATACTGGAACGGATCGGGCAGCACTGCTCGCAGCAGCTTGAACAGCAAGGCCAACAGTGGAACGGAATCGGTGAACACCACGGAATTGGGAGCAATGTCGCCTAGCATCGGATTGGCGCCGGGCGGCCAGCGCCAGCTATCGCGGCGGAACATGTCCCAGCCGAGGAAATGGCTGGAGATATCGCCGCCCTGAAGCAGCCAGCCGACGTTGCTGGGGATGGCGATGCGCCAGCCGTATAGCCAGACGGCGGTGACGAGGCCGATCGTCAGTCCAGCGACCCACATGGCGGGCTCTGGCTGCGCAATGCTGGAACAGAGCGCTCTCACCGAATGGGCTTGCCGTTTTACCTGATTCACCATAGTCCTGTTAGAGGCGAAGCGGACCTGGCGGCTTCTCGCGCCGCCGTTAGCCGGTATGAGTTGATGTGGCGGTGCGCCGTAAGACACATCTCAGCCGGCGGGCGCGGCCAGGGTGGCTGATCGGGCGCTCAGGGCAGAAGGCCTTCGCGTTGCGAAGCGAGATGTGTGGACAAGCCGGACGTGTTCCTCCCGGCCGGAACGGGTGTCGGGCCATGCTGCCCGGTCGAGAGCATGGCCGATCGGCAGATAGTTTTGGACGAAGTAAAGAGACCGCCGCTTCGATTCGTTGAACATTCGCCCGAGATATTCCCCCCTGATGCCGAGCCCGATCATCTGCACCCCGGAGAGAAACAGCAGCGTCACCATGAGCGACGGATAGCCGGCGACAGGTTTGCCGTACATCAGCGTCTTATAGATGATCCAGAGCGTGCCGCAGAATGCTGAAAGCGCGACGCACACGCCCACCCAGGACGCGAGCCGCAGCGGCGCGATGGAGAACGAAGTGATGCCTTCGATCGCGAAATGCCACAGTCTCACGTAGTTGAATTTCGAGGTTCCCGCGTCGCGAGCATCGCGCTCGTATCGCAGTGCCGTCTGCGGAAAGCCGATCCACGCAAACAGCCCCTTCATATAGCGATGCTGCTCAGGCAACTGTCGCAGCGCCTCGACGGCGCGCCGGCTGAGAAGGCGGAAATCGCCCGTGTCCTGCGGAATCGAAATCCGGCTCAACGAACCGATGACGCGATAGAAGGCGAACGCCGAAGCCCTTTTGAGAGCGGTTTCGCCGTTGCGCGAGATTCGCTGTCCGTACACGACGTCGAAGCCCTGCCGCCAGATCCGGACGAACTCTGGGATCAGTTCGGGCGGATCTTGCAGATCGGCATCGATCACGATCGATGCATCGGCGTTGGCGTGATCGAGGCCGGCCGCAAGCGCGATCTCCTTACCGAAGTTGCGGCTGAGATTGACGATGGTGACCCGGCTGTCGGCGCTCTTGAGCGCATGGAGGACCGAAAGCGTGTCGTCCGTGCTGCCGTCGTTAATATAGATGATCTCCGCCAGCACGTTCTCCAGCTTTCCGAGCGTGGCGCTGAGCCGGGCGTGGAAAGTATCGAGTACCTCGTCTTCGTTATACGCGGGCACCACAAGCGCGAGCGAGGTCACTACAGAGTCAGCCATCGTGTGTGAATAGTCCGTTTGGTTCGTTTAACCACGGCAAACGCCACCGGGTGAAGCCACCCGGCCGGATTGCGACCGTCGCTGCGAAGCTCGTACTGCCGCCATGGCGGGGCCGATTTTAGCTGTTGGCGGCTGCGGAGATGTGACGGACGTCACACTGAACCGCGATTCGTCCAACCTCGGCGCCGCGATCGAGGTGCGACTGAAACTGCTCACGTGGCTTGAGACGCGTCCAGCAAATCAAGGCGCAAGCCAGAGACAGGAAGGCCTCGTGAACATGAGCGTAGCGTTCGTAGCGACTCTTCAGGCGTCGAAACGAGTGAAGCCATGCAATCGAGCGCTCGACTAGTCATCGCGTTTTGCCGAGACTACTTCCGCGGGGCGAACCGATTTTTGCGAGCACCGGCGTGATGCCGCGTTCTCTCAAGCGTGGTCGATGTGGTTCAGAACTGTAGCCCCGGTCGCCCTGAACGATTTGCGGTCTATGCAGGGGACGCCCCGCTTGCAAAGAATGTGCGGAATTGCCTCGGCCAGCGCATCAAGCTGGATGATGTCGCGGCGGTCTGCCGCGCTCAGGTGACCGTGAGCGGGATACCTTGCACATCGACGATGAGGTGGTGTTTGCTGCCGAGCGTGCGCCGGTCCGTGGGATTCGGGCCGGTTTTTTCCCGCCAGCACGGTACGAATCGATGAGCTGTCGACCAGCGCTCGCGACAAATCGATTTCGCCACGGCGACGCAATTCGGCCAGCAGCGTTTCGTGGGTGCGTTGCCAGACGCCTGCTTGCTGCCGCGCGACTAGCCGTCGCCAGCGCGCTCGTGCAGGCAAAAGCAGTTCGATCAGTAACCAGAAATCGGCGTCAATGCGTTCTTTAGGCATCGCTTCCTGTCGGGCAAAACAAGACAGAAAGCTAACTTCTGTCGTACGCATGACTCGCGGTCATTGGTGTCCCCGGTGCGGCGGCCTAGCTGCGCCAGACAATGCGAAGTGATCCGTGGGTGCCCGCTGACACCCGCGAACGAACCGTCGCTCGAGCGGCGCTATCGTCCTTGATTTGCTGCCCGAGAAGTGCCTCGCGTGCGCGCGTGATCGCGCGGCTCCAGACGTCAATTCCGTGCGGGTCGGTGTGCGGGCACTGCGCCTGCAAGGCTTCCAATACCTGCTGCATGCGGTCGAAGTCCATCGCTGTGGCTCCCGGTTTCGTTATCCCCGGAAAGGGCATAAATCTACGGATAGTCTAGGCGACAGCAATTCTTGGTCCGTGCGGTGCGACACGGAGGCAAACGCTGAAAGGCAGACCGCGGCGGAGATAACCTTCACCGCCAGCTTCTCCCGCAATACTTGCACAGCATTTCAACATCTTTGGGCTTCGAGCCCGTGCACCGGCGCCAATACGGCTTTGCCGCGGCAATGATCAAGAATCGAGCAAGGTCAAACCACGAAGTACCGGGGGCTAGAATTGATCAGCCGCGAACGGCGCTATACATTACAAAAAAAGTACGATTGTTTCAAATATGGCCAAAATGCAACAAATGTTAAAGTCTGAAGAATTCGCGCCGTTATATAAGGCGATGAAAGAACAAAAATCGCGTGCGGATGGAAACACTTCTGAGAGAGCAGCCCCTTTTTGCTACGGCTGATGACGACACAGTAAAGAGAGCCGGCGAGGTGGTCCGGCTCGCCGAATTCGGGCCCGGGGACTACGTCTGTTTTCAGGGCGACCCGCGATCCCCATTTGTGCTCGTTATATCGGGACAATTGCGAACTTCCATCCTCTCCGAGGACGGTCGCGAAATCCCGGTGCGTACGCTCAATCCGGGACATTCGGGCGGAGAAGAGCCGATCCTTCTCAACTCTTCCATTCACGGGAACATCGTGGCCGTCAGGAAAAGTACTGTAGCCCTTTTTAGCCGAGCCCACGCCCGGCAGTTGTTCAATGAGCCCAATGTAGCGCGCGTGTTAAACAACTCCATGGCCATTCGGGTTATGCATCTTATCGAACGTCACGCGGTACAGGGACTACCGCGCGCGGATGCCCGAATCTCAGCTGTCATCGAGTCGGCGATCAACAATGCGGAAAAGGATGAATCGCCCCTGATCGAACTCCCCGACCAGGCGACTATCGCGGCAATGGCAAAAGTCAGCCGCGAAACCGTGTCGCGCGTGCTGAAATCCCTGACCAACCGCGGCGTAATCGCAAAGGAAGGCCGACGGATTCGCGTTCGCGATCGCGTTACGTTGCATACTCTGGCCGCTGGATGACACTGGCCGAGTTTCGTCAAGCTGCATGTGAATGGTTAAGCTGCCGGGGGCCCGACCCGAACCGCTTATCTCGCCGCTAGCGTGAGTTCCGACGGCGGCGGATGCACATAGATCTTCCTTGAGTTGCAACCCGACCAGCACCCCGCGTGCGGGCGAGATCGCGCTAGTCCAGAGGTCAATGTTGTGCGGATCGATGCGTGCAAAGCTTCCACTTCCTGCTGCGTGCGGGCTCTAGCGGTTCATCCGTCGGGGCGTCCAAAGTTGAATGGCGCATGTGGCCCGATGACCGGCCCGCTTGGCGGAGCCTCGCGATTGGGACTTAGTTAGAGCATCATCACGGTACCGGCGCTCCCGGCGCAAGGAAACGATGCAAATCGGTCCAGGGCACGCTCACTTCGAGAATGCCGGACGCGATTGCATCTGCTTCACCGGGGTTGAACGAAATAAGAAGGCCCTCCTTCGTGAAGGACCATGCCGTCGGATCCCGCACGTCTTTGCTGATTCCATCAGTAAAAGAGGGGCCGGCGTTCAACCCCCGCGAGGCGCGATCGCGTAAGAAGGTCTCCCATCCGCTATCCGGCGTGAACAGGTCCTCCGTCTTGAGGCGATGCAGGACTGGCTTGAGCAAGTAGGAAATGTTGCTCATGGTCACGGAACCCGCTCCCGCAGCGCATTGCTCAGTGTGCAACATCTCGACGTTAATAAAATCGGGCGTTGCTGACTGGACTCTGAAGCTCAGGAACTGGTCGCTGGACGTCTCGGCGTCTCCGAAACACCATTTTGTTCGCGCTGTCGCTGCCGATCGGACTATCGCATCATTCCATTGTTCTGCTACCGGGGAAATCGGATGATCGATTCTTGGCAGGCCCGTGTGCTGTTCCAAAGGGATGCCGGTGACTTCTTGCTTCCCGATTGACGTGTAATGGTCAATTCGGCTGAACACGAAGGGACCAATGGAAGTGGCGGCGCTGCGCAGATCGTCAAGCCGGTCGGCGTACTGCCGTCGCAGACAGAAGGTAGGGCTTTCATCCCTCTTGTTGTCAAGACACAGAACTTTCACAACTTTGAGCCACTGTTCCTGCCCGGTGCGCAGGATCATTTTTCCCGGGTCGGAAAGTAATGGCAGAGCCGCATCGTAGCGCTGCGCCATCGCTGCGTCCTGCGCCGATAGCTTCGGATCGGCGCAGACCGTCTTCTCGAAACGGGTTCTGGCATTGCCGCAGTCAAAGCTTGCTGCTGTCGCGATTGATGGCGCCAAACAGGCAACGGACAGGCTGACGAACATTAAGTAACGTCCGTGCCGGGCCTGGTGTCGCTGGATTGCAAAGCGACCTATTGATGTTTGTCGAGTAGCGATCAAGCGCTGACGGACCCACTCGATCATCGCTGCACTGAACGGTAAGGGCTGGATTGCGGACACGCAACGCGCGACAATTGCAGCATGATGATTGGCCGTAGGTGGATAGAGTGATGCGGCGGCCGGCAAAGATGTACGTCTCTGGATAATTGAGACGCATCAAGCATTGGCGGTTTCGGCGCGGCAGGACTATTGGTCGTCGCTCAGACCAACCGGAACGCTATAGCGCGAACCGTCATATTCCATTGTAAAGCTGGCCGGCCTGGCGGCCTTGTCCTTGCTTTCACATTGTTCCCCGACCACCGTCTTGGTCGTGTCGACTGTCTTTTCGCTGACAAGGAGCGTTGCATAACCACCGCGGCCGGCTGGCCCCGCAAGACTTCCGTCTTGCGGGGCTTTCTTTCGGGGCTAAAGCGTTTTGCAGCTTAGCGCGACATCATGTTCATGCTGACGTTATGCATGACCCACAACGTGCCGCCGATCACGATCACAGCGGTCAGCGCCGTGAAAGCGAACGCCGTCACATTCCAGCGCTGCGACGACGACGTATTCATGTGCAGGAAGAACACCAGGTGCACGATGATCTGCACGAACGCGAGGCCCGCAATTGCGAACAGCGCGTTCTGGCCCGTCAACGCTCCGTTCATCACGAGGCCGAACGCCGCGACAGTCAGAATGACAGACAGCACAAAACCCGTCATATAGCTGCCGAAGCTGCCGTGACCTTCACCCGAGTGTGAGTTATGGCTATGGTCCATTTAGATCACGCTCGCAAGATAGACAAAGGTGAAGACGCCGATCCACACGACGTCCAGAAAGTGCCAGAAAAGGCTCAGGCAAGTCAGGCGAATCATGTCGCGTTCAGTCAGGTCGCGATGACGCAGCACCTGAATGGCAAGCACCACCATCCAGATCAGACCGAACGTGACGTGCAGACCGTGCGTGCCGACCAGCGTGAAAAACGACGACAGGAACGCGCTGCGGCTCGGACCCGCGCCTTCGGCGATCAGGTGCGAGAACTCGCGCATTTCCAGCACGAGAAACGCGAGACCGAGCAGAAACGTCACGCCAAGCCAGAACAGCAGCACGCCCTTGCGGTTCTTGTGCGCGCCCAGCATCGCAAAGCCGTAGGTGATGCTGCTCAGCAGCAGCATCGTCGTTTCGAGCGCGACGCCCGGAATCTCGAAGAGATCCTTACCGGTGGGACCACCCGCGAACTGGTGCTGCATCACCGCGAACACCGCGAACAGCGACGCGAAGATGATGCAGTCGGTCATCAGGTACAGCCAGAAGCCGAATACCGAATGCGACGGCGGGTGATCGTCATGATGCGCATCGTGGTGATGCGAGTCTGCCGTAAGAGTGTTGTTTGACATCAATCCACCTCCAACGCGATCGGCGCACCGGCACCGGAGCGTTTCTCTTCAATCGCCGCGACCGTGGCGGCCGGGATGTAAAAGCCTTCGTTCTTCTGGAAGCTGTAAATGATCACAGTACCGATCGCGCCGACCAGACCGATAATCGCGAGCCACCAGATATGCCACACAGCGGCAAAACCCAGCACAAGGGAGAACATCGCCACAACCAGACCCGCGGGCGTGTTCGACGGCATGTGAATGTCGCGATACACCGGCTTCGGCTGATCCTTGCGCAACTTCATTTCAGCGAATGCGTCCAGTTCACGCACGTCCGGAATGATCGCGAAGTTGTACGACGCCGGCGGCGAGCTCGTTGCCCATTCCAGCGTGTGAGCGTCCCACGGATCGCCCGTGACGTCGCGGTTTTGCGGCAGGTTGCGGTCGCGAATGCTGACGACCAGTTGAAGCACCTGGCAAGCGATACCGATCGCGATCAGCACAGCACCGACCCACGCGAACATCAGCCACGGATGCCAATCCGGATTGTCATAGTGATTCAGACGACGCGTCATGCCCATGAAGCCCAGCACGTACAGCGGCGTGAACGCAACCCAGAAACCGATCTGCCAGAACCAGAACGATGCCTTGCCCCACTTCTCATTCAGCTTGAAGCCGAACGCTTTCGGGAACCAGTAGTTCATACCAGCCAGGTAACCGAAGACCACGCCACCAATAATCACGTTGTGGAAGTGAGCGATCAGGAACAGGCTGTTGTGCAGCACGAAGTCCGCGCCCGGAATCGCCATCATCACGCCGGTCATACCGCCGATCGTGAAGGTGACCATGAAGCCGATGGTCCACAGGATCGGCGGCGTAAACTCCAGACGGCCCTTGTAGATCGTAAACAGCCAGTTGAACACTTTCACGCCGGTCGGAATTGCAATGATCATCGTCGCAATACCGAAGAACGCGTTGACATCAGCGCCCGAACCCATCGTGAAGAAGTGGTGCAGCCACACGAGGAACGACAGCACCATGATCGCGCAGGTCGCCCACACCATCGTCTTGTAGCCGAACAGCGGCTTCTTCGCGAAGGTCGCCACGACTTCCGAGAAAATACCGAACGCCGGCAGGATCAGGATGTACACCTCGGGGTGACCCCATGCCCAGATCAGGTTCAGGTACATCATCGCGTTGCCGCCGGCATCGTTCGTGAAGAAGTGCATGCCGAGGTAACGGTCCAGACCGAGCAGCGCGAGCGTGACGGTCAGGATCGGGAACGAGGCCATGATCAGCACGTTCGTGCACAGCGCGGTCCACGTGAACACCGGCATCTTCATGAACGTCATGCCCGGCGCGCGCATCTTGACGATCGTCACGAAGAAGTTCACGCCGGTCAGCAACGTGCCGATACCGGAGAGCTGCAGACTCCACAGGTAATAATCGACCCCGACACCCGGACTAAACTGCAATTCGGACAGCGGCGGATAAGCCAGCCAGCCCGTTTGCGCGAATTCACCGACTACCAGCGAGATGTTGATCAGGATCACGCTGATGGCGGTCATCCAGAAGCTCAACGAGTTGAGGAACGGGAACGCAACATCGCGGGCACCGATCTGCAACGGCACGATGATGTTCATCAGGCCGACCATGAACACCATCGCCATGAAGAAAATCATGATGACGCCGTGCGCGGTAAAGATCTGGTCGTAATGGTGGGGCGGCAAGAAACCTGGCGCGTTATACGACAGCGCTAGCTGGGTACGCATCATGATCGCGTCCGCGAAGCCGCGGAACAGCATGATGAGCGCAACCACGATGTACATCACGCCCAGCCTCTTGTGGTCGACCGACGTGAACCATTCGGTCCACAGGTAGCGCCACTTGCCGAAATAGGTGATCAGACCCAGAACGAGCGCACCGCCGAGGGCGATCCCGGCAGCGGTCACCATGATGATCGGCTCGTGGTACGGGATCGAGTCTAGTGAGAGTTTTCCGAACATGCTTATCCCTTCGGCCCGCAGTTGGCATCCTTCATGTTTTCCATGACGTTGCCGTTGTTATATCGGGCGATGATGTTGTGAAAGAGCTTCGGATCGACCGACGAGAAGTAGCGCACCGGATCCTTCTCGCTCGGCTCTGAGACCGAGTGGTAGCGGTCCATGCTGAGCGTGTCCGACGACGCGCGCACTTTCGCAACCCATGCGTTGAACTCTTCCGGCGACTTGGCGAGCGTACGGAACTTCATGTCCGAGAAGCCCTTGCCGCTGAAGTTCGCCGACGTGCCCGCATAATCGCCGGCCTGGTCAGCGATCAGGTGCAGACGCGTTTGCATTCCTGCCATCGCGTAGATCTGGCCGCCGAGCTGCGGGATGAAGAACGAGTTCATCACCGAGTCCGACGTGATCATGAAGTTCACCGGCGTGCCGACCGGGATCGCAAGCTGGTTCACCGACGCAATACCGAGGTCGGGATAAATGAACAGCCACTTCCAGTCGAGTGCGACGACTTCGACGTTGATCGGCTTGACCTGCGACTCGAGCGGACGGTACGGATCGAGCTCATGCGTGCTCTTCCACGTCAACACGGCCAGGAACAGAATGATCAGCGTCGGAATCGTCCAAACCGCGATTTCGATACCGGTCGAATGGACCCACTTCGGACGGTATTCAGCGCTTTTGTTCGACG
The DNA here is from genome assembly GCF_046027075.1 of Paraburkholderia sp. RL18-085-BIA-A. Classification (NCBI taxonomy): domain Bacteria; kingdom Pseudomonadati; phylum Pseudomonadota; class Betaproteobacteria; order Burkholderiales; family Burkholderiaceae; genus Paraburkholderia; species Paraburkholderia sp. RL18-085-BIA-A. Next base: position 24,358 of record NZ_JARESU010000096.1, read on the forward strand.
CGCGATAGCTCCACGCGAACAGCAGCGTGAGGAAGATCACCGGAACGACCACAACAAGCATGGCCCAGGTCGACGTCGCGATCAGATCACGTTCCGCCAGACCCACACTTCCCTTCGGATTCAGGATATCGAGGTTGCTGCAACCCGAGAGCAGCAACACGAGGCCGATGGATAGGAAACTGTTCGACCCTCGCAGAGTCTTTCCTTTCATATCCATTGCCTCTTTTTTAGGACTTCAACGAACGTCATTCGACGGCTCTCCATTAATAAGCGCTCGCATAGTAGGGGCACGTCGAGTGGCAATAAAGCATCGTTTTTGCAATGGTCTATTGCGTCGCACCCCCGTGCGACACGTTGCCGCACACACCTGCGTGCAAGCGCGGGGCTCAGTACTCCACCACTAAGCACTGAAAAGTTGACGGACCACAAAAAACCCTTGAAAAAAACACCAAAGCGCGACTTGACCTGAAGGTCGAGCCGCGCAGGAACCACGCAAGGGTTTCGAGTAGATGCGAAAAGAGGCGTCAGCAAAGCAGCATCCGCGAGTCGCACATGCTGCATCCGCGCAACACCTCGCGCCCTCAGCCCGGCGTGCGGACCGCGGTGGCGACCGGTGCGGGCGCCGCTGCCTGCAGATGCTCGCCGCCGTCAGCCGGCGCGGAGTCGTCTGCAGGATTAGCCGAGCGCTCCGATTGCGCGAGCAGCGTGCCGACCGACGGATCGATCGCATCGGTGAACGGCTTCGGATCGAGACCGATCGCCAGCACCAGCAACGCCATCGCGCCGAGCAGCACGAACTCGCGCTTGCCGAGGTCCTTCAGTTTCGCGACGCGCGCATTGGCGATCGCGCCGAAGATCACGCGCTTGTACATCCACAGCGTGTAGGCCGCGCTCAGGATCAACGTGGAAGCGGCGATTGCGCCAATCCAGAAGTTGAAGCGGATTGCCCCCATCAGCACCATGAACTCGCCGACGAAACCCGACGTGCCCGGCAGGCCGATATTGGCCATCGAGAACAGCATCACGAACGCGGCGAAGCGCGGCATGGTGTTGGCGACGCCGCCGTACTCGGCGATCGATGCAGTCCTGGTGCGGTCGTAGAGCATGCCCGTGCACAACAGCATCGCGCCGGACACCACGCCGTACGACAGCATCTGCACGATCGCGCCGGCCTGGCCGATGCGGTTGAAAACGAACAGGCCGAGCGTCACGAGACCCATGTGCGCCACCGTCGAATACGCGAGCAGACGGCGCATGTCAGTTTGCACGAGCGCGAGCAGGCTCGAATAGATCACGGCAACCAGCGACAGCGTGATCATCATCGGCGCGAAGAAGTGGCTCGCCTGCGGTGCGATCGGCAACGCGAAACGCAACAGACCGTAGCCGCCAAGCTTCAGCATGCCGATCATCACGGCGGCGCCGGTCGGGCCGTCGAGGTGGACGTCGGGCAGCCACGTATGCAGCGGCCACATCGGCACCTTCACGCCGAACGCAGCGAGGAAGCCGAGGAAGATCAGGATCTGCGGCATCGTGCCGAGGTGCGTTTCACGCCACAGTGCGAGGTCGAAGCTGTGCGTCTGGCTGTACAGATACAGCATCGACATCAGCATCATCAGCGAGCCGAGGAACGACACGAAGAAGAACTTCACTGCCGCATACGAACGGTTCGACTGGCCCCACGTGCCGATCAGCAGATACAGCGGGATCAGCGTCGCTTCGAACGAGATGAAGAACAGCATGCCGTCGAGCGACGTGAAGACGCCCTGCATGAAGCCCGACAACATCAGGAACGCGCCGAAGTACTGGGCGGTGCGCTGGGTGATCGATTCCCACGACGCGACCACGATGATGATCGTGGTGAGCGCGGTCAGCGCGACTAGCCACAGCGAAATCCCGTCCACTCCCAAATGCCACGCGATGTCGAACGTCGGCGACCAGCGGACGTTCTCGACGAACTGCATCGACGTGACGTCGTTGCGGAAATTCGCGACCAGCGGAATCACCGGCAGGAAACCTGCGACCGCGCCGGCCAGCGCGAGCCAACGGGTGCGACTGCGTGCCGCGTCGGATCCGGCTCGCAAGACGACCAATCCAGCGACAATGGGGATCCAGATGAGAAGACTAAGAAGAGGCAATGGCATGTGCTCTGTCGAAAACTTTAAGTACGAAACGCCCCATCAAGGCCTTCAAAAAAAGAAAGCATTGGAATGGACTTGTAAGTTGGATTTCGCTGAATTTGAAGCGCGAGCGGCGGTTTCCGCTACACGTTTACCCGCAGTCGAATGACCAAGGGTGGGAGATTACCAAGATAAGAGTACTTTTGCAGCGCAACAACGCTGCAATGCCCGTCACAATACATTGTTGCAACGTATGCCCTTGCGAAACGCATGAAAATGTGCGTTCGCACAAATCTTGTGCGGCACGGCACGAGCCATGATATTTACAAACAAAAGCCGGCAAATTGGCGCCAAATTAGCCACTCTTGCATTCGCAGTTTCATTCAAGCGCCACCGCGGAATAGACCATGCTAGCGATGGGGCGCTGCCCGGGTGCCGATTTCACGCCCGGGCGAAAACTCCGGCCTTTCACGAACAGAAATTTTTTTTGGTCCGGCACTCTAATCGGCGGCGGCTAACACCCGAAAAATACCCACGCATTTTCACCCGCCCGACCGTCCAAACCGATGAACCGGTGACCCGCGCCGCTTCCGTACTCCTTACAGATGTCGCACAAACTTCGCCGATTTGCATGCAGACCTGCCCGTAAGCAGGCACACTTTCCTGTCCCGCCGGGTATTGCCTTCGCCGGCCAGATTTCCTGGATACCGCATGACGCTTCGTGACGAAGTTGCCGTTCCCGCACTCGAATGCCGCGGATTGAGCAAACAATACGGCGCGGGCCGTATAGTGCTGGCGAACCTCGACTTCACGCTCGGGCCGGGTGAATTCGTCGCGATCATGGGCGACTCGGGCGTCGGCAAATCGACGCTCCTCAATCTGATCGCCGGGCTCGACAGCGCGGATAGCGGCGACGTGATCATCGACGGCAACTCGGTCACGCGGCTCGACGACAATGCGGCAACCCGTCTGCGCCGCCGCAAGCTCGGCTTCGTGTTCCAGGCCTTTCACGTGCTGCCTCATCTGACGCTCGCGCAAAACGTGGCGCTGCCGCTGCTGCTCAATGATCTGCCCACGGCCGGCGCACTCGACATGCTCGCGGCGGTCGGCCTGGGCGGCCGCGGCGACGACTTTCCGCGGCAACTCTCCGGCGGTGAACTGCAGCGTGTCGCGATTGCGCGGGCGCTCGTGCATCGTCCCAAACTGATCCTCGCCGACGAACCCACGGGCAATCTCGATCCCGATACCGCACACGACGTGCTCGGCCTGTTCCGCGCGCAAAGCAAGGCGACCGGCGCGGCCACGATCATGGTGACGCACTCGAAAGCGGCGGCGGCCGTCGCTGACCGCATCCTGATTCTGAGCGACGGCGGCTTGCACGCGGAGTCGGCGGAATCTACGGACTCCTGGAAATCCGCGTCGTCCAACCCGTCGTCTCTCACGCGCAGCTGCCCCGCCCGCTCAGCCGACGATGCGCGCTGACCTCCGCCCCTTGCTGCGCACGCAGGGACACCGCGTTCTCGCACGCTGGCTGCTAGGCGCCGAATGGCGCAGCCATCGCGGGCGCGCGCTGGTTGCCGTTGCGACGATCGCGCTCGGCGTCGCGCTGGGTTACGCAGTGCAGCTGATCAACAGCGCGGCCTTCAACGAATTCTCGGCGGCTGCCCGCAGTCTTTCGGGTGAAGCCGATCTGCAGGTGCGCGGCGCGCAGCCCTGGTTCGACGAATCGATCTATCCACGTCTGTCGACTGAACCCGGTGTGGCACTTGCGAGCCCCGTGCTCGCACTCGATGTCGCGGTGCCGGGCCGCAACGCCGCGCTGCCGGTTCTCGGCATCGATGTGTTCAAGGCGAGCCGTATCGCGCCCGATCTGGTCGGCGTGCCGTCGCCGGACCGGCCGTTCGATACGCTCGCGTCCGATACGGTGTTTCTCTCATCGGCCGCACAGCAATGGCTGAACGTAAAAGCCGGCGACGACGTCGCGCTGCAAAGCGGCACGTCGATCGTGCGCTTGCGCGTGGCGGGCGGCCTCGTGAGGACGCGTCCGGGTCAACGGCTCGCCGTCATGGATATCGCCGCGACTCAGTGGAAATTCGACAAGGTGGGCAAGCTGTCGCGCGTCGATCTGCAGCTCGAGCGCGGTGTCGATCGCGAACGCTTCAGGCGCGATCTGCAGGCGCGGCTCGGCAAGCAGTGGGTGATCGCCGAAGCGCGCGACGCCGAAAGCCGCACCGATCGACTGTCGCGTGCCTATCGGATCAATATGAACGTACTCGCGCTGGTGGCCCTCTTCACCGGCGCGTTCCTTGTGTTTTCGACACAGGCGCTGGGCGTCGTGCGGCGTCGCGCGCAGTTCGCCATGCTGCGCGTGCTCGGACTGACGCGCGGTCAACTGCTGCGGCAGATCCTGCTGGAAGGCGCGCTGCTGGGGCTGCTCGGCTCGCTGGGCGGACTCGCGCTCGGCTATGCGTTGGCAAGCGGCGCGCTGCGCTTTTTCGGCAGCGATCTCGGGGGCGGCTACTTCCCTGGCGTGCAGCCACAGGTGGGTTTCGAACCGCTGGCTACCGCGGTGTTCCTGATGCTCGGCATCGCGGCGTCGGTCATGGGCAGCCTGGCGCCCGCGCTCGAAGCGGCACGCGCAAGGCCTGCGGCTGCGCTCAAGGCAGGCGCCGAGGAAAGCGCATTGACCCGTCTCGCCACGCCGTGGCCCGCTTTGATATGCCTGCTGGGCGCCGCCGTTCTTACGCAATCGCCGCCGTGGTTCGATGCGCCGATTGGCGGCTATGTCGCCGTCGCGCTGCTGCTGATCGGCGGAATCGCGCTGATGCCGCGCGTAACCGCGCTGATATTCGGCGCGGCAAGCCGTGCATTTGCCGCACGACGTCGCGCGGGGACCGCGAGCACGCTCGCGATGGCGCGTCTCGCGAATGCGCCAGGGCACGCAGCGATCGCCATGGGTGGCGTGTTGTCGAGCTTCGCGCTGATCGTCGCGATGGCGATCATGGTGGCCAGCTTCCGCGTGTCGGTCGAAGACTGGCTAGCCCATCTGCTGTCTGCCGATCTCTACGTACGCGCGGCGCCGAACGGCGATACCGGCGGCTTGCGGCCCGACGAGCAGGCGTTGCTGGCGGCCATGCCCCACATCAAGACCGCCGCATTTGCCCGCATTTCGCATCTCACGCTCGATCCGGCGCGGCCGGACGTCGCCGTGCTTGCGCGCGAAATCAACGCTGACGATCCGGGCGCGACGCTGCAGATGACCGGTGCGATACTGCCGACATCCGAACTTCGAGCAGGCGAAACACCTGTTTGGGTATCCGAAGCAATGGTCGACCTGTATGGATACCGGCTCGGTCAGCGAGTGCAATTGCCGCTGGGCGACAGCGGACATGTGTTCGTCGTTGCCGGCGTGTGGCGCGATTACGTGCGCCAAAGCGGCGCGATCCAGATACGGCTCGCCGATTACCGGCGCCTCACCGCCGACATGAGTGCGACCGATGTCGCCATGACTGTTCAGCGAGGCACGCCCGTCGAACACGTGATTGCGGGGCTGCGCGCACTGCCCTTCGGCGCTTCGTTGGACCTGTCGCTGCCGGGCGAGATTCGCACGCGCACGCTCGTGATCTTCGATCGAAGCTTTGCGGTCACCTATCTGCTCGAGGCGGTCGCCATCGTGATCGGGCTGTTCGGCGTCGCGGCGACGTTTTCGGCGCAGACGCTCGCGCGGGCACGCGAGTTCGGCATGTTGCGGCACGTCGGCGTGACCCGCGCGCAGGTCCTCGCGATCCTTGCGCTGGAAGGCGTCATGCTCACGGCTTGCGGTATTGCGATGGGCTTTGTGCTTGGATTCGCGATCAGTCTGATTCTCGTGTTCGTCGTCAATCCGCAATCGTTTCATTGGAGCATGTCGCTGCACGTGCCATGGACCGTGCTGGCGACGGTCGCGTTGGTGATGCTGGTTTCGTCGTGCTCGACAGCGGTGATCGCCGGACGCAGCGCGGTGTCGGTGGATGCGGTGCGCGCGGTGAAGGAGGATTGGTGATGCGATGGGTGTCGCGTGAGTTGGCGAAACGACCGGGGTGTGAAGGGGCGACGCGCTCTGATGTGACCGCCGCATCTTGCGTGGCTCTGCGCCGACTCGCGCCTTGTACTGCGCTCTCAGCGCGCGAAATACCCTCGCCTCGCGTCAAGGTGATGTCGCTCGGCATCTCACGCCGGGAAATTGCTTTAACGCAAGGCCTCTACGCGGGCGCAACGAGTCTCCGGCGATTGCGACCTCGCCTTCGCAGTTTGCTTTGCGCCGGCCTGCTCGCTGCGTCGTCCGCGTTCGCCGCACCCGCCGAATTTGCCGCAGTCACACCGGACCACCCGATCGCGCTGCCCCAGGACAGCGGCGCGCACCCGGCTTTTCGCACCGAATGGTGGTACGCAACGGGTTGGCTCACGACGCCGGACAATCAGCCGCTGGGTTTTCAGATCACGTTTTTCCGTTCGGCAACGGGCCACGATGCCGCCGATCCGAGTGCTTTTGCGCCTTCGCAGTTGGTCATTGCGCACGCGGCATTGAGCGATCCTGCTTTCGGGCATCTTGCCCACGATCAGCGTATTGCCCGTCAAGGGTTCGGGCTTGCTTATGCACAGCCAGGCAATACCGACGTCAAGCTCGACGCCTGGAAAATCATTCGCGCAGCGGACGGTCATTACGATGTAAATGTCGACGCCGACGGCTTCTCGCTGCATCTCGCGTTGACACCGACGCAAGCGCCATTGATCCAAGGTGAGCGCGGCTATTCCCGCAAAGGTCCGCGGCCGGAGCAGGCGAGCTATTACTACAGTGAACCGCAATTGCGCGTGACAGGCAGCGTGGTGCGTCCGAACGCAGCGGGAAGTACATCGCACGGGAATACTGCGGTAAGCGGCATGGCGTGGCTGGATCACGAGTGGTCGAGCACGCTGCTCGACGCCAATGCGGTCGGATGGGATTGGCTAGGGGTCAATCTCGCTGACGGTTCAGCCTTAATGGCATTCAAGGTACGCGGCCGCGATGGACACGCCATGTGGGCGCATGCGGCCCTTCGTAATCCAGCAGGTCGTGTGACGACATTCGGCCCTGATCAGGTCGACTTTACGCCGGTTCGCACCTGGCGCTCGCCGCGCACGAACGCATCGTACCCCGTCTCGATGAGCGTTAAAGCCGGCACGCTGACATGGCGGCTCGATCCGCTGATGGATGATCAGGAACTCGATTCGCGGCAATCGACCGGTGCGGTGTATTGGGAAGGTGCGGTGCAGGTGAGTGGCGACGGGGCGTATGTGGGCCGGGGCTATCTGGAGCTGACCGGTTACGCCAACGCGCTGCGGATCGGGAAGTAGTAGTGGCGTGCGGGGAGAGGATGGAGTGCGGTTTCGCAGCAGTTTTCTGCCCTTCCGTGCACC
>NZ_JARESU010000097.1:0-31724 GCF_046027075.1 Paraburkholderia sp. RL18-085-BIA-A
GCGCGAACAGCTCACACTTGTACGCTGGTCGCTTGAGATGGGCGGACATTGCCGCACTGGTCTGGAAGACAACGTGCGCCTCGACAAAAATACGTTGGCCCCTTCCAATGCCGCACTGGTGAAACAGGTTGCCGATCTTTGCGGTGAATATGGACGTACGGTCGCAACGGCTGCTGAAGCGCGGGCCCTTTTGCAGTTGACACCCTGATTGATTCGCACGGCACCTGCTCCACGACGACGGCCGGCTTGCCGCCGCCAACCTTCTGGATTCGACGTCTCACGCCGTGTGGATGACACTCTCGATCTGCTGCCGCATTGGCGAACTCACCGGCGCCGCAAAGGCTGATATTGACCTATGGGCACGCGTCTGGGTCCTGCACGAGACGAAAAACAGCAAGTCCCACGAAAATTTATCGCAGCGATTTCGCGCAGCGCCGCCTGCAGGCGCTGCTTGCGTTATCGGACGATCCGGTGCGCCTCTTTCCGTCCCGCCGGATCGGCGACGCCGTCATCCAAGACCGAATGTCATACGGCATCGTGGCGGACCCGGGTTGATCGTGCTTCAGAGTGGATGCACTACAGCAACGCGATCCCAAACCCTCTCACCCAAGCGTTTTCCAGACGCGTTGCAGACGCGGCACGAGACCGGTTCCCTGACGCGCGGTCTCGACCTTCTCCTGGCCCCACCATGCCACGTTACATGCCGGTCGCGACGTCAACTCCTTCACCATCCGGCTGGAATTCGTACTCCTGCCAGTAGTATTCGAGAGGATGGAGCATTGCCGGCTTGCCGACCCACGACACCCAGTATCCGAGTTCACTCCAGATCAGATGCATCTTTTCGTGCGGCAGGTTCTGTGCATAAATTGCCTGAAAAATAGTCTCGCTATGCCTCTGTCTGAGGTTTTCCGCTCTCCCGCAGCTTCAACCCCTGCTCGTAGAGGACATCCACGATCCTGGGCAGCACGTTCAAGTGAATTTCCCATCTCCCGGCAACCTCGTTGTCAACGAATTTCAAACCAAGCACGCGCAATTGGCGCTTAAATTCCGCGCCATACCCCTCCCATCGAAAAAAACAGGACTGCTCGCCAATGCAGTCCCGTCCAACTGCTCACGCCCCCTCCATAAAGGCAATCGAAGGGACCGTTCTCCCAACAGCTCTCCAAAAAAATTGGCGAGCGTTTCGGCATCAAGGCACACAAGTCGACCGTCCACCGATTCCTTAAAGACCTCGGGATCAACTTCGCGTGAGAGAAGACGAAATGACCCGCGCCAAAAGAAAGCCCTCGGCTCAGGGTTTGGCGCGAGCGCTGGTTTCGTCCGTGATCGCACTGGGACAGACGAAGTCCGCGCTCGGTGAATTGACCAAACACATGATCGTGTCGGTCGGCACTGCGCGCGACTTCGAGCAGTGCGTCCGGGAGTTTCTGATGTGGCGCATCGCGAGTGGAATAAGTATTGGTGCGCCCATCATCCGCGCGGAGCTAGAAGAGTACCTGCTAGAGGAAGGCGTCCGTTGACGTCAAAAGACAATGGACCTGCACCGGCAGGCGCTCGGCCTCGTGTTCACTGTGACGCTTCCGATGTTCGACGCGGAGATTCCGACGTTCACCGATGGGCGGGCATACATGCACGAAGAGATGGAGCAGGTTGCTCCCCGTCAGGCACCACATAATGCCCTTGGTACGCGCATCGCATTCCGCTACGGCTTGCGTGCGTCCGAGTTGATCGAGTTGCGCGAGGCGCACGAACTTGCTCCGGAGCCGGATCACCCCTGGCGCAGTGATTTGTTCTTAAGGCTGCTCGATGGGGTTATCTACCGGACGACTGGCAAGGGTAGATTGGCCCGGAGCGTCTGGATTCCGCTCGAACTGCATGAGCAGTTGCAGTTGTGCCGGCTCGAAATGCCGGTCGCGGTAATGGATCGGAGCGTGCATCGAACACGCGTCCTTGACTTAGAAGCTGTTGCGAAATTACCCATAAGGGCTGTTAACTTTTTCCGCTCGGTGTTAACTTCCTGTCTTGTTTTGTCCAACAGGAAGCGATGGCTAAAGAGCTCATAGACGACGAACTGTGGTCTCTCATCGAACCGTTACTGCCCGCGAGGACACCGCGCAATCGCCAATACGCCGGGCGCAAGCCGACGCCGGAGCGCGCAGTGCTCACCGGCATCATATTTGTGCTGCGCTCAGGCATCGCCTGGAATCTCCTGCCGCAGGAGATGGGCTGTGGATCGGGCACCGCCTGCTGGCGACGGCTGGTGGCATGGCAGGAGGCCGGAGTCTGGCAACGTATCCACGAGACGCTGCTGGCCGAGCTACGTCGTCGCGGCCAGCTCGACCTGGCGCGCGCCATCGTCGACAGTTCATCCGTACGCGCGATGCTGGCGGGAAAAAAACCGGCCCGAACCCAACGGACCGGCGCAAGCTCGGCAGCAAGCACCACCTCATCGTCGACGCGCAAGGCATCCCGCTCGCGGTCATCCTGACCGGCGCGAACCGCCACGACATTACCCAGCTTGATGCACTGGTTGCCGCGATTCCTCACATTCGCGGCAAGCAGGGCCGTCCCCTGCGCAAGCCACGAATCGTTCAGGGCGACCGGGGCTACAGTTCCGAACCACATCGGCAGCGCCTCCGGGAATGCGGCATCACACCCGTGCTCGCGAAAATCGGCGCGCCCCATGGCAGCGGACTGGGCAGAACGCGCTGGGTCGTCGAACGCTCGATTGCCTGGCTCCATTCCGTTAGACGCCTGAAGATTCGCTATGAACGATATGCCCACGTACACGAGGCCTTCCTGTCGCTCGCATGTTCGCTGATTTGCTGGAGCAGGTTAAAGCCATTCATTAACTAATTTCGCAACAGCTTCTAAGGGAAATCCTTCCCAACCAGTCAATTGACAATTCCCCATTGTAGGAATATAAATTCCATCGATGCAATCCAACTCGTGATGCGAAGCACGGCTTTGCGCATGCGATCGGATTCAGCACCGCTGTCTCGCGCGCTTCGGTCTCGAGAACTGTAATCGCATCTTCAGCGAAGTTTCTCGATAGAGAAAGTACCAGTGGCCCACCACGCACCAAGGAGACCCGAAAAGTCCGGAGGTCGCCAGACGTACGGGTGAAATGCTTTTTAGACCGCTTCACATCAATTAGTACTATTAAAATATGCATTGGAGACAGGCATGAATCGGATCACAGCGATCTCAGGCGTTATCGTAGCTGCGCTCGCTTCAACGTGGTGTAGTGCGGCCCGCGCCCAGAGTGTCACGCTATACGGAATCATCGATACGGGCATTGAATACGTGAATCACGCGAACCCGACGGGCGGTTCGCTCGTGCGGATGCCTGGCACCACGGGCGAGCTACCCTCACGGTGGGGTCTGAAAGGCTCGGAGCCGCTCGGCGACGGCTACAACGCGGTATTCACACTCGAAAGCGGTTTTGCAACCGGCACCGGCAGCCTCAATCAGGGTGGCCGGTTGTTCGGCAGACAAGCCTTTGCCGGGATTGACGGTCCGCTCGGTGCGTTGACCTTCGGTCGCCAGTATTCAATGTTGTTCTGGTCGCTGCAACCCGCTGATCTTGTTGGCACCAATATCTATGGACTGGCCTCGCTCGATGCATGGATTGCGAATCCTCGCAGCGACAATACGGTCGTTTATCAGAAGCACGTTGGAGGTCTGACAGTCGGCGCGAGCTACTCGTTTGGTCGGGATGCGTCGCCGGCAAACGGATTCAATACGCCCGGAGAGGGGACGTGCGCAGGTAGTGTTCCCGGCAATGCCGCGGCATGCCGGGAATGGTCGCTCCTGCTGAAATACGACACCAGAAACTGGGGGGCCGCTGCGAGCTACGACCGTCAGAATGGTGGTCCAGGTGCAGCGGCCAGCCTGTTCAATGGCCTGACACCCGTAGCCCTGACAAGCAGCGGCAATCGGGACTCGCGTCTGGTTCTGGACGGGTATGCGAAGGTGGGCAAGTTCACCTTCGGGGCAGTATGGCTGAATCGTCATGTGAACTCGGCCTCAATGACAACACCCACCATCACGTCGAATCAATATGCGGTGGAAGCGGACTATCAGATGTCGCCGGCGCTGTTTTTCGACATGCTGCTGCAGCGGATTGTCGATCGCCAGCAAGATACCCGAGCAACCATGGAAGTGGCCCGCACCACCTACCTTTTGTCGCCACGCACGGCAGTGTATGCGCAACTTGGTTTTCTGCAGAACAGCGCCAACGCCGCTTATTCCGTAAGCGGCGGCGGAGCGTCCACGCCAGGCAAGGGTATGAGTCAGGTGGGCAGCATGCTTGGAATCCGGCACTCGTTCTAGCCGCCCCCCCGATGAACGGCTGCCTGCTCGATTGTTTTGAGGCTGGCCGTTCTGAAGCAAATCTTCCGGCTACTCCGGAATGCTGGCCAGTTCGGGATCGATCTCGGCCAGCAGCCTCACATCTTCCTCGGGATGCTTGATCAGAAACTCCGGCAGATTCGCAACCCAATGCTGATTTGCAAACGGCGGGTTCCAGATCCTCGGTTGCCAGCGATCGTCCAGACAGTCGGTATCAGCCGAATACTCGGCCTCACCGCCTGCTGGACTGTTGATGTAAGCGTAGATCGTCGAGGAAAGCCGATGCCGCCCCAGCCCCAGGTTGCTTGTCCAGCCCGTGCGTTGCATATGATTCGCACCAGCCACAAGCTCATCCAGATTTTCGACCCCGAACGAGATATGGACAAATCGGGCACGCGTGTCTTTTAGCCAGAACAGGTTGTGATGATCGGACCGCCCGTCGGCTCGAAGAAATATGCCGCGATCGCGTGAAACATCCGTTACGCGGAACTTAAGTCGATCCCGATAGAACCGCGCCGCCTTCTCGTAATCCGGGCAGGCAAAGACGACATGATGGATGAGCTGAGGCGCCGCGCGCCTGAACCATTTACGGTGGCGATTCCAGCGCAGCGAGCGGCCAGGCGAGTTGACCAGTTCCTCGTCCGAGATCAGCGGTTGGCGCTCGAAGAGACCAAACCCGATCGACAACCCGGCATCGTCGAGACAATAAATCCGCCCGTGAGCGTCTTTTTCGACGGCACGGTCACGACGCAGGTCAGTCTCGATCGCGTCGAGGCTTTCCTGGCTATCGACTCCCCAGATAACCTGCCGGACACCAGGACCCGAACCGAAAGATGGCGGCAGCGAGGAATCTGTACCTTGTCGCAGAACCACGTTCGAACCTTCGCGCAGTTTGTACTCTACGGTATCGGTATCTTCTCTTACCAGACCAAAATCATCGAAGAACTGTGTGCAGCGCGTCATATCGTCGACGCCGAACACCACTGTTTGCACACCCAATATAGCCATTTGTGCCTCCATTCAAGAACGCGAAAAAAGCCGCTTATTCCAATTCTCCGAAGCGGCCACGCTGTCACAAAGACAGCTTCAAACGGAGATTTCTTCGAGAATGCGGCCCTTGGTTTCGATCGCGGCAACGGCGACCGTCAGTCCACCGATCAACCCCATCGCGGCAAGAAAGAGAAACACCGCACCAACGCCGATGTGGCTAAGGAGTGTCCCAATCACAAGCGGACTCACCACCTGAGCGATACGCAGCCAGGCCATGGCTGCGCCTGCACCTAGCGCCCGCATGCGGGTCGGATAAATTTCAGTGGCATAGGCATGGATACTGCCGAGCCCGATCGCGAGCAGGTAGTTGCTCACCGTCAGCAACGACACCACCGCGAGCATCGGCACCTGCCCGACCAACCCCAGCACGATCAGTGGCACGGCGCTACCGAACAACGACAACATGAAAGTGCGGCGACGGCCGATGCTGTCGATCACGAGAACGCTCGTAATGGCACCAGACAGGCCCGCGATGCCCAGCACGCTGCTCAACAGGAACGTGTTGGTGAGGGTGACGTGATAAACGGTCTTGTAGATCGTCGGCAGCCAGGTGATCAGCGCATTGCCACATGCGGAAATGCAGAACATCAGGACCCAGATGCAGACGGTACGAACCGCATAGCCGTTGCGGAACAGATCCGCAAAGCGGCCATGCCGCCGCATCGGATGAAGTGTGAGCGGGCCGACTGCAGGAAGGGGTCGCGTGCCCTGCTTCGATATGGCCGTCTCGATACGCTCCGTGGCTGCGGTGGCCTCATCGATCCTGCCTCGCAACGCGAGCCATCGCGGCGATTCCGGGACCACGCCGCCAATCACAAAGATCAGCAAGCCCGGCAGCGCGCCCAGGTAGAACATCGATTTCCAGCCAAACTGCGGAATCAGCCAGACCGCGGCGAATGACGTCAGAAAAAGACCGGCCGCGAATATGCTCTGTAACGAACTGATAACGCGGCCACGAAAACGGGCCGGCGTTAGTTCGTTGACCAGGGTGGCGGCAACCGGTACTTCGCCGCCGAGTCCCAGCCCCTGGATCAGGCGCAGGATAACGAAGGTCATGTAGCTGCCGGCGAAGGCGGTCGCCAGGCTAAGAACGGCCATGATACCCAGCGCGAGACGCAGTACACGAAGACGCCCGAAACGTTCCGACAACCAGCTCAAGCCGATCGCTCCGACGATCTGCCCGAGATACCCGATGGAAAAAACCAGCCCGACCTGACCCGGGGAAAAGTGCCAGAGTTCGACCAGTACAGGCAACACGAGCGCAATGGCCAGCGAGTCGAACGCATCGAGCAGATGCGCGATACCGACCACGGTAACCAGGCGCACATGCCAGGACGAGAACGGCAGCCTTTCGATACGTGCGGTGATTTCTGCCGCAGCGGCCGCATGATTGGCATCGGCCGCTGTTGCCGGCGAATGGGTTGCATGCTCCTCAGTGGGAACAATTGCTTTTACCGTCAACACGTCAAGTCTCCTGATATCGTCTGCCCGTCGACGAGGGCAGTTATTGTTGAACGTCGATTCCGACGATGAATGAATCTAAGCTTGTCCCACCATGCGGACGATGGCTGGCCAGGGATCCACGGAAATCTCCTCGAACGGCGCCCGATCCACCGCCGTCATGCTGCTGACGATTGCGCGCTCGACCGCCGGGCGCTTTCGCGTGCGCTCGCACCATGCCGCCACATGAGGATAGGAATGCAACATTGGCGCGAGGCGCAACATGTCCAGACGGATCACATAGGGTATGACCGCGATATCCGCGAGCGATAATTCGTCGCCGGCCAGATAGTCATGATCGAGCGTTGCACGTTCGATCCACTGCAATAGCTTGATGAAATGCCCGACTGCCTCGACACAGAATTTCGAGTCCAGGCCTTGGGCTATCACATCGCGCTTGTAGTCGGAACGCTTCTGGTTCGGTGCGCCCGATAGATAGCTTTCTCGGTTGACCGGATCCATTTTCTGGAAACGCGTCCGGAATGCGATAGCAAAAGTCAGCACCGTGCACGCGTTGTGCACGTACTCGTCAATGAACTTGTTGAACAGCCGCACGGTAACGCGATCCGTCGGGTCTTCCGGCATCAACCGCACGTCAGGAAAACAGTCCTCCAGATAGTAGAGGATGACCGACGATTCGATGACGGGCTGTCCGTCATGGATCAACGTCGGAACCACACCGTTCGGATTGAGCTTGAGGTAGGCCTCGTCGAACTGGTCGCCGCGTAAGGTCATCTGATGGCTTTCCCACTCCAGGTTCTTTTCTGCCAGTTCGATCCTGACTTTCTGGGCGCAGACGGAATTCACCGTGTGATAAAGCTCGAGCATTGACTTTCTCTCCTATCCGCTAAACACTGTCAATGATTTAATTCCCATTTGTGGGAAATGTCAATATGCTTCGACTACGGATACCGCCAACCTCGTCCTCACTACAATCGCGGATTGGGCATAATTCCGCTGCGATGCTCCAATCCCCCGAGTACGATTACCTTTCACCACCAGGAAAAGAACCACCCGGATATGCCAGCTCGAAAAACTGAAAAGACTCGACGCCCCCAGGGCCGCCCGTCCACGTCTGGGGCCGTCGGCAAGGAAGCTATCCTGGCCGCGGCGCGGGAGACGCTGAAAACCGTACCGCCGGGGGAGATCACGTTCCAGCAGGTGGCGCTCCTCGCAGGCATCGACAAGCGGTTGATCCGCTACTACTTCGGCCAGATGCCGGATCTTCTCAAGGTGGTCGCCATCCAGATCACGGAGGAACTGCGCAACCGCTTCATCGCCTCTAATGTCCGCGACGGTTCCGTCAGAGATCGCCTGCGTCTACGCATCTCGATCTTTTTGGACTTTTTCGGGAGCAATCCGCACTACCATCGTCTGGTGGTCGACTATCTCTTCAACACGATCGGCCCGGAGCGGGATGCCGCGCTCGACAGGTTCCGGCATTCCATCGGCGAATTGCAGACACTCCTGAGCGGGGAACACGCTACCGGACAAGCCTATCCATTGGACGCGCGGTTCATTCACGTTTCGATTGCCGCGCTTTGCGAATTCATGTTCAGCGCGAAACCTGTCTTCACAGCACTGTTCGGAAACGAAGTCGACGCCCCCGCATTCAAGGAACGATTTTGCGACTTCGTCACCGATCTGGTGATGGGCTCCGCCGCGATCGACGTAGCGACAAGCGACAAAAGCAAGGACAAGTCATCGGCAGCCGCGCGAACGCCGCGCAAGCGATGACCGGTGAACATGCTCCCTTCACCGTTCTCCGACACTATCTAGATCGGCTCCGCGAGGCGCCGTTCGTGCGGCCGCGGCTGCGGGTCCTGGAAGGCAGCGCGCATTCGCTCATTGCGCAGTTCGCAAAGGACGGGGTCGTCGAGATTACCGTCCTGTCCGATCTGGCGCGAGATGTCCTGCACGAATTTGCAACGCTCATAGCGGCGTTCCATGAACCTCGCGAGCGTTTTCTCCACGCCCTCACCCTCCGCGATCAACTCCGCCAGCACGACGGCGTCCTCGATCGCCATGGTCGCTCCCTGCGACACGTGTGGACCGGAGGCATGCGCGGCATCACCGATTAGCAGCACACTGCCTCGGTACCAGGGCGATGGAATGATGACCTCCTCAATCGGCCCATAGATGACGCGTGCCGGGTCTTCGATCTGTTCGCGGATCTGTCTGACGAGAGGCACAGTAAATGATTGCAGGCGTTCGCGCAGCAGGCGCGGAAGCTGATCGGCTTCGAACCGCGGATTGCCGGGTTCGTTGGTGACCAGCAGGAGATACATCTGGTCCTTGGAGACCGGCATGATCCCCGCTTTAACTCCCACACCGAAATACATGATCTGATGGTCGATCTCAGCGGGCCGGGTGGTCGTAAAACGCCAGACACCGTGGCCCGTGTATTGAGGGTCAAACTGATTACCGAATAGCAACGTCCGGACCCGCGAGCGGATGCCGTCTGCTCCCACGACGAGATCGTATTTCTCCCGTGAACCATCGGTCAGGGTGACATCTACCTCGTCGCCGACCTGTTCAAGCGCCTGCACGCTTAACCCCAGGCGAATCCTCGCGCCCAGAGCGGTAGCCGTCTCCGTCAGGATGCGGTGCAGCGCCGTGCGCGGCAAACCGTTGACGGCCGGGATATCCGGACTGGCTATCCGCAGCAGTTTCATCCTGGCAATGAACTCGCCGTCGCTGTCGTTCATCACGTAGTAGTCGATCTGATGCCCTTCGGCGAGGCAGCGCTCCATCAGGCCAAGACCGTTCAACGCACGCAGCGCATTACCGGGCTGGATAATGCCCACACCGTAGACGTTGTGTTCAGACTTGATCTCGACGATCTCAGACTGAATCCCCCGGCGCCCCAATGCGACGGCCAATGACAGACCGCCGATGCCTCCACCCACAATCAGCACCCGCCTAATCGGCTTCATCATAGTTCCTATCAAAGTGTTCAACTGCTGAGGATCTTCATTCATAAATTTGCGAATCATGCAGGCAACGCGGCTGCGAATCACCGGCAGGTGGTCAGTACCGACGACCGGTGTCTTTGCGTCATCCGACCGCGGTCATCTCGTCGCCCGCGATCGTCACCGGCGCGGCATCGATCAGAACAAAGGCGATGACACATGGCGCATCACCTCGGTTAACCCAGTTGTGAATCGTGCCGCGCTGCACGAGCACATCGCCAGCGCGCAGCACCGCGGCCTCTTGATCGATTTCCATCGTGATTTCACCGGACAGTACGATGGCGTAGTCGATCGAATCGGTCCGATGATTACGCGGCGCAACGCCTGGCGCATATTCGATGACACGGAAGACCGAGCGCCCTTTCATCGCAGTGCCCACGATCTGTTTCGCTCCGTCGTTGGGGTCGTCGTTATCGGCCGGCATCGCTGCCGACCAGATATTGCAGACCGTGGCGCCTGGACGGAAGCTGACAACATCGTTCGACGGTTCATCGATCAGTATCGTGGCCTCGCCGTTCGGCTTGTGTCCGGTGACTACCCTTCGAATCTGCATCGTCTATTCCTCGCAATTGTTAGTGCTGGGGATGTGGGGGAGCGTCAGATAGGACGCGCGCGTCCCGCCGGTCAAAATGCGACTGCTGCCCTCGAAGGTGGTGCTGCCGCGGTCGAATGCATGCTTGTGCAGGATCCGGCCGGAAATGTCTGGGAACTCAAAATCCTTACCCATAATGGTCAACACCAATCGATAGCCCTTCGGAAAGACCATCGATGTTGGCCAGATCTCGACGTCCACTTCATAGAACTCACCCGGCACCAACGGTTCTACCCGGTCATGCGCGTGGAAGGGACGTAGCGCATTGCTCCGCTGTGGATCGAGCCTGCGATGCGACACGCGCAGCCAGCCGCGCGACACGGGAGACGCTTCGTGCGCACCATTGATGACGAGCTCCTTGCCGGCCGCATCGACGATACGCAAGACGGCAAATAGGTCCATGTCTTTCGTCGATGAAGACACGCATAGATGAGCCGTGATGAAGCCGGTAAATTCGGTATCGACTGCAAAAGGTGCTGTCGTGAAGCTCACCCCGTCTCCCATCGCGTCGAAAATCGCGATGCACTCCTCTGCGGGACAATCGGTGGAGAGCTTGCCCGACGCGACGTCGAGGTAGTGGCGCGTAAGTTGCGTCTCCGGCAGTGGGAACGACGACGCTGTGCGCACCCGATCGCCTCGTGGATCGCGCACAACGATCCGCACTTGAGGCTCGTTCTGCCAGCCGTTCTGCTCATCGCGCAAAAAATGATTGAAGAAGCGTTTCTGCATTGCGACGTATTCGGGAAGATAGAACCCCTCCCAGTGCTTGCCGACGTGCAGGGAGAGCCACTTCTGCTGCGAACCCGCTCCGAGAAAACCCTCGATACTCCCGCGTAGATGCATGCCGGGGCCACCCCAGTTGCCGGCCGACAGGACCGGCACCTCAATACGATCGAGCACTGGCGTTCGTTCGCGCCACCAGGCGCTATCCAGCGAGTGCCGCAGAATATCGGCGACGTAGTCAGTGCGATTGGCGATGAGTTCCTGTTCACTCAATGTCTCTTCGCCGGTGACACGCTTGCCGGTTTCCCGTTCCCGATGCGGTGAGGCACCGTTGCCGTGCTGCACGGCGAGACATTGCTTCGGCCACCAGTAATTGGCGAAGCCGCTGCTCAGGATGCCGCCGTGATGCGTGCTGTCGCGGTAGTAGTCGGTATAACCCTCCCAAGGACAGATCGCTGCCAAATGAGGCGGTCTCAATGTCGCGACGCGCCACTGTGTCACGGCGTAGTAGGAAATGCCCAGCAAGCCGATCTTGCCATTCGACCAGGGTTGCCGGGCCGCCCATTCGATGGCGTCGTAGTAGTCCACGATCTCGCGCGGCGAGCGGGGATCCAGGTAGCCGGGCGACTTTCCGCTTCCCCTCGAATCAATCTGGATGATCACAAAACCATCAGGAACCCAACGTTCAGGATCGGCCGTTTCCCAGCGAAGATATTTGCCTGTGGAGCCGTTACTGCAGAGGTCCGGATATACGCTGATTAGCTGATCCCATTGCGTCTTGAAGCCGTCCTCGAAATGGAGATCCTTGCCGTATACGCCCTGCGCCATGATCACGGGAAAGTTGCCTTCTGCGTCCGGACGGAATACGTTTGCACGCAGAACGAGCCCATCGCTTACGGGAATGGGAACGTCCTGTTCGAAGATCATGCCGTAGGGATTTTTCTGATCCAGCTCGCTTCGTTCCAATCCTGTTTCTTCAGTCATCCTCATCCTTATCTCCACTTCTTTGCATTGGACCGATGCCTTCATCGGTCGCTGTTCTGAACAGCCCGCAACACGTAGCCCATCAAGACCGTGAACGACACCGGTCGCCCGTGCTTTCGTGCAATATATTCCCCATACTGGGAATATGTCAAGGCGATACTCACCTCCTTCGCTGACTGTCCTGCCTCACGGAACACCAGCCTCGACGGCGAAGAGAAATGCGGCTTCCGCGGAAGTCTCCGGATTTCAGTTGAACTATTCCCTATTTTGGGAATAAACTGGCGGCTGCACGATTCGCTGACAACAGAACTGGAGAACTTGGAATGTCTGATCGACCCGTTTTACTTGGAATCTCGGGAAGTTTGCGTAAGGCCTCGCACTGCACTGCGATCCTGCAAAACATCGTCGATGCCGCTGAGAGCCGAGCGACACTGGAAATTTTTCCGCTCGATGCTGTGCCCTTGTACAACCAGGATCTCGATAATGAATCGCCTCCCCAGCCGGTGGCTGCCTTGCGGCAGGCAATCGAGCGCGCGGCAGGCCTGGTGATCGTCACGCCGGAATACAACTACGGCATGTCTGGCGTTCTGAAGAACGCGCTGGACTGGGCGTCCAGACCCTACGGAAAATCAAAGCTGAAGGGGAAATCCGTGCTGACGCTCTCGGCATCGCCGGCCTTCACGGGAGGTGTGAGAGCACAGGCGCAGCTCAACGAAACGCTGCTCTCGAACGCTGCCTTACTCGTATTGCGTCCGCAGATTGTCATCGGCATGGCGCATGAAAAAATACGGAACGGCCGGGTCGTTGATCAGGAAACCACACGATTTCTTTCCGACGGATTAAACGATCTGCTCCGCGATATCGCCGGCAAGACAACAGTCGCCGATCGAGAAGCCTGAGCCGTCCCGTAACAGCTATTCGTTCACCGTGCTTGCGTATCGGTATCTATGGCAAACGTCCGGGATAGTGCCGGCAAACTCGTCGCCTCAATCGACGAAATGGAGATAACATGAAACTTCTGTCTTACGAGTTCGAAGGCGCTGCCCGTCTAGGGGCGCTCGTTGATGACGGTGTCGTCGACATCGGCAGGCGGCTCGGTGTGAACGGCTTGCGCTAATTGCTCGAGGCCGGGAAGCTTGCCGCAGCAGCTGAACTCGACGGGGCGCAACCCGACCACGCTCTCGGCGACGTGGCCTTCCTGCCACTTATCCCGGACCCTGCCCATTTCTATTGTGTCGGCGTCAACTATGCGGACCATTTGAAGGAGGTCCAGGATGCCGGCATCGCGCGCCCGAAACCGAAGCACCCATCGCTGTTTCCCCGTTTTCCGGAATCGCTGGTCGCGCATGACCAGCCTCTGCAGATACCCAAGGTATCGGACGAATTCGACTACGAAGCAGAACTGGCCGTGGTCATCGGAAAAGGTGGGCGCTATATCGACGAAGCCGACGCGTTGAGCCATGTGGCCGGATATACCTGCTTCAACGACGGCAGCGTGCGCGACTGGCAATATCATTCGAGCCAGGTCACCTCAGGAAAGAATTTCTGGCAAACCGGTGGCCTCGGTCCATGGCTTGTCACGGCAGACGAGATCCCCGATCCGAGTTGCCTTGACATCAAGCTTTTGCTCAATGGCAAGACCCTTCAGGACAGCAATACGCGCCACCTGATCTTCGGTGTCGCGCAAATCATCGCTTATGCGTCCGCACTCGTACCGTTGAAGCCAGGCGACGTCATTGCCACCGGCACACCTTCAGGTGTGGGCTTCTCCCGCACGCCGCCGATTTTTATGAAAGCCGGCGACATCTGTGAGGTCCAGATCGAAAAAATCGGTACCTTGCGGAACAAGGTGGAGAAGGCAATCGGGTAATCCGTTCGCCTCGCAGGCTGCCGCTGAAGCAACACCATTGTCTGGTAAGGCAACTGGCTGATCGCGAACAGCAATGTCAGACCCGATTTGCACGCGGTCCCGGGTAGAAATACGGGTTGATCCAGCCGGAGGGTCAGTGCGGCGGAACAACCGCACGATCGCATTCCTCGATATGAACCGGGCCATCATTCTAGTTTTTCCGAGCGCTCCGGCACTTTGATGTCCGCTCGGCATCGGCGGATTCAACCGGTGGATGCAATAGTTCCCGGATCATTCATTGGAGGTGGGGTGCAGCGTCAAGCTATGTCTCCGTCCCGCAAGGCTCGTGGCACCGCCAATTCGCGCCGTCAAATTTCAGAACCGCTATCGGAGTAACATGGCGCAATTTCTTGGTGAAGCGGAATGACATGATTACCAACTACCGAGTCCTACCGACGACTATGGGTCCGGGAAGAAATTCCGTGATTCTGCCCGAGACGCCACGGCTAGCCTACGACGCAGGGCTGGCGTGGCATGTGAGCTCTGAGTATCGGCACCACACGTGAAATCGTATATCAATACGGATATCATCCGCTCAACCAAGCAACGTATCTACTTATAATCAACGCATTACGTCATTGATGAAAATCGCCACCTGAAATTGGAACCCGACGAAAATACAACCCACGGACGCCGATAAAGCCAATGGAGGCGAAGTAATAATGGCCTTGCAGTTGCCATCAAAGACTCGGCACAACATGTCGGCCAACGTGATCCCCTGTGAGTCACGTGGATCGCACGCGACCGGTGTCCTATCGGAGACGGATTATGAGTCCGCCGCATGGAAACAAGCGGACCCGCGTACAGAACAGCAAAAAACATGCGTCGAACAGTGCATATCCGCTAGATCACGACTGGTTATCTCTCCGCGCTCGCCGTCTCATTAAAGACGACTGTGCGGCATCCATAGTCAGGACCGAGTGCAAATCCGGCGACGATCCGATGATCACTACATCGGAGTCCTAATCGTATGATCTAATTCTCGTCTGGCCGACCTGTATTCGGTTGGCTAGTCCCCCCTTCGACGCCGTCAGAAATGACCGTGAGTTATCGCTATAGCTGGATGACTGCAGCGTAGCGCACGCACCGACGTATGAGCGGGCCTGACTTGCCCGGAACTCTCGAGGAACATGCACAGACTGCCCCTTCTCCTCCATCTAGAATTCCGCTCCGTTCCCGCAAGAGCCGTCCGTCGTGTGGGGGCAAACGTGGGGGCAAAATCCGCCCCAAACGAAAAAGGCCTTACAAGCATTGCTTGTAAGGCCTTGATTTCTTTGGTCGGGGCGAGAGGATTTGAACCTCCGACCACCTGCACCCCATGCAGGTACGCTACCAGGCTGCGCTACGCCCCGAACAGCACAAAATTATAACAGACACTTCATTCGATTAGAACCGTTTCGTGCGATCAAATCGAACTAATGACTCAACAAATTGATCACGTGCAGCAGTTCCTTGCGTAACTGCTCGACGTCCACTGCGGTGCTTGTTGCGGCCTGCGCCTGCGCGGCCAGCTCACCACCCTCGCCTTCCTCGACCGATGCACCCTGCGCCCCAGGCGCGCCACCATGCGAATCGAGCCGGTTGCGCGCGCCGTTGATCGTGAAGCCCTGCTCGTACAGCAACTCACGGATCCGCCGGATCAACAGCACCTCGTGGTGCTGGTAATACCGCCGGTTGCCGCGCCGCTTGACCGGCCTCAACTGCGTGAACTCCTGCTCCCAGTAACGCAACACATGCGGTTTCACGCCGCATAGTTCGCTAACCTCACCGATCGTGAAGTATCGCTTCGCCGGGATCGGAGGCAAGACGACTTTTTCGATCGTCGCTGTCATCGTCAGTTAGCCGTCGTAGTGGGTTGCGCACGAACGCGCCAGTCGATCAGCGCGTCAAGCTCGCTTCAGCGCCGTTTTCGACCAGCGCTTTCAGCTTTTGACTTGCATGGAACGTCACAACGCGACGCGCGGCGATTGGAATCGCCTCGCCGGTCTTCGGGTTTCTGCCGGGACGCTGGGGCTTGTCACGCAACTGAAAGTTGCCGAACCCCGACAGCTTCACGCTGTCGCCACTCTCCAGCGCATCGCGGATCACCTCGAAGAACGCTTCGACCATGTCTTTCGCTTCCCGCTTGTTGAGCCCGACATTGTCGAACAGCAACTCGGCAAGCTCCGCCTTGGTGAGCGTCGGCGTTTCAGCGGAAACGACGGCGGGTGATGTCGGAATATCGCGAATCATGGCGCTACGTTGCGCCGTAAGAAGGGCTTCGAAATCACTCGAGTTCATTTCATTCATATCTATCAAATGGCGCGCCAAGCAAAAAACAAAGGGTGCGGAAACAGCCGTGCAATTGTTAAATGCGGGTTATCCGCGCAACCGTGCGCCATATACTCGAGCCAGACGTTCCACCAGAGTTTGAATGGCCAGATCGACCGTTTCATCCTGAAGGGTTCCGCCAGTATCTTGCAAGGTCACACGGAACGCAAGGCTTTTCTCGTGAGCGGCCAGGCCACCGGAAGTGTTTGATTTTGGACGGAATTCGTCGAAAAGCGCAACCCTCTGAACGCTCTTGCAGGCGGGTTCGGACTGGGCCTTGTGAAGCTCGTCGAGCAGCGCCTGGACTTCGATTTTCTGATCGACGACCACTGCAATATCGCGACGAACCGGCGGGAATTTAGAAACTTCCGCCGGGGTCGGCAATACTCGCTGCATTAATGCTTCCGCTTCGATTTCAAACAGAATCGGCGCATGCGGTAAATCATATTTTTGCATCCAGCGCGGATGCAATTCGCCGATCCAGCCCACTGCGCGGCCATTTACTTCGACGCGCGCGCTGCGTCCCGGATGCAGTGCCGGATGTTCCGCTTTCACGAAACGCGCCACTGCCGGCGCCACCAGCGCTTCCAGATCGCCCTTCACGTCGAAGTAGTCGACCGTGCGCGCCGGCGCGCCCCACTGCTCGTCGAGCGCGGGACCGTAGGCGAGCGCGCCGATCATTTTCGGCTGTGAGAAGCCCTCGACCGTCAGCTCACCGGCCTTGATCGACGGATCCTGCAGGAATACGCGGCCGGCTTCGAACACCCGTACGCGATCCGCCGCGCGGCGATTCAGGTTCGTGCGCAGCACGTGAATCAGGCTGCCGAACAGTGTGGTGCGCATCACCGATAACTGGCTCGCAATCGGATTAAGCAGACGAACCGGCTGGTCGTTGCCGGCGAAGTCCTGCTCCCACTCGGCGTCGACGAAACTGAAGTTCACCGTTTCCGCGTAATCGCGCGCGGCGAGCGCGTGGCGGATCACGTGGATCGAGCGCTGCGTTTCATTGGTCGCGAGCATTTCGCTGGCCGCAACAGGCGGACGCGCGGGAATCTTCTCGAAGCCGTAGATGCGCGCGACTTCTTCGATCAGGTCTTCTTCGATTTCGATGTCGAAACGGTACGACGGCGGTATCACCGAGAACGTGTCGCCATTGCGCTCGAACGTGAGGCCGAGGCGCGTGAAGATCTGCGCGATTTCGTCCGCGCCGATCGCAATACCGATGATGCGGTTCGCACGCGACACACGCATTTTCACGGGCTCGCGCTGCGGTACGTTGACGATCTGATCGTCGACCGGGCCGGCTGCGCCGCCGCAGATGTCGAGGATCAACTGCGTGATGCGTTCGATATGGTCGACGGTGGTCGCATAGTCGACACCGCGCTCGAAACGATGGCCGGCATCGGTCGAGAAATTGTATTTGCGCGAGCGGCCACGAATGCTATCCGGCCACCAGAACGCGGCTTCGAGATAGATGTTGGTGGTGTCGAGCGTGACGGCCGTGCTGTCGCCGCCCATGATGCCCGCGAGACTTTCGATGTGCTGCTCGTCGGCGATCACGCCGACGCTTTCGTCGAGCTCGACGGTGTTGCCGTTCAACAGCTTGAGCGTTTCGCCCTTGCGGCCCCAACGCACGTCCATACCGCCGTGGATCTTGTCGAGATCGAACACGTGCGACGGACGGCCCAGTTCGAGCATCACGTAGTTCGAGATGTCGACGAGCGCGGAGATACTGCGCTGGCCCGAACGCTCCAGGCGCTCGACGATCCATTGCGGCGACTTCGCACGCGCGTTCACGCCGCGAATCACGCGCCCCGAGAAGCGGCCGCACAGATCGGGCGCCGAGATTTTGACAGGCAGCGTTTCGCCGAGCTTCACTTCAACCGGCTTGATTTCGAGCGGACGCAACAGTGCGCCGGTGATCGCCGAAGTTTCGCGCGCCACGCCGAACACCGACAGGCAGTCCGCCTTGTTCGGCGTCAGCTTGATTTCGAAAATGGTGTCGTCGAGGTTGAGCGTTTCACGGATGTCCTGGCCGATCGGCGTCGCTTCCGGCAGGATCATCAGGCCGCTATGGTCGTCCGAGAGCTTCAGCTCGCGTGCGGAACACAACATGCCCTGGCTTTCCACGCCGCGCAGCTTCGACAGTTTGATCGCGAACGGCGCGCCGCCTTCTTCAGCCGGCGGCAGTTGCGCGCCAACCAGCGCGACCGGCACCTTGATGCCCGGCGCCACATTCGGCGCACCGCACACGATGTTCAGCGTCGCGCCCGTGCCGGCGTCGACCTGACACACGTTGAGCTTGTCCGCGTCCGGGTGTTTGACGACTTCCAGCACCTGGCCGACGACGATCTTCGAGGTCGGCGGCGCGGCCGGCCGCAGGTCTTCGACTTCGAGACCGGCCATCGTCAATGCGTGCGATAGTTCGTCGGTCGTCAGTTGCGGATCGACAAAGGTTCTCAGCCAGGATTCCGGAAATTGCATGGTTCTGTGTACGTTCTGATCAGGTTAGGTCCACGTCCGGGCCGTAGCGCCCCGCGATTCGATGTTGGCCCGAATCACCGCGCACTGCCGGGGACGCTGCTGGCGGCACACACTGCGTGCGGTGCCGCGCTCTATGCTTGTCGCGTTCGTACGCGCCGGTTCACGCGAATTGACGCAGGAAACGCAGGTCGTTTTCGAAGAACAGACGCAGGTCTTGCACGCCGTAACGCAACATCGTCAGCCGCTCGAGGCCGCTGCCGAAAGCAAAGCCGATGTAGCGCTCCGGGTCGAGGCCCATGTTGCGGATCACCGTGGGGTGAACCTGGCCCGAACCCGAAATTTCGAGCCACTTGCCGGCGTTCTTGCCCGTTTCGAACAGCATGTCGATCTCGGCCGACGGTTCGGTGAACGGAAAATACGACGGACGGAAGCGCACGAGAATGTCGTCGCGTTCGAAGAATTTTTTCAGGAAGTCGGTGTAGACGCCCTTCAGATCCGCAAAGCTGATGTTCTCGGCGATCCACAGGCCTTCGACCTGGTTGAACATCGGCGAATGCGTGGCGTCGCTGTCCACACGGTAGGTGCGGCCCGGCACGATGACCTTGATCGGCGGCGTGTTGGTGCGCGCGTAGCGCACCTGCATCGGGCTCGTATGCGTGCGCAACAGCAGCTGGCGGCCGTCGGCATCCTTGCCGTCGACGTAGAAGGTGTCCTGCATCGAACGCGCCGGATGATTTTCCGGGCTGTTCAGCGAGGTGAAGTTGTACCAGTCGGTCTCGATTTCGGGGCCGTCGGCCACGTCGAATCCGATCGAACGGAAAATCTGTTCGACTCGCTCCCATGTGCGCATCACCGGGTGCAGGCTGCCTGCGTCGGTGCCGCGGCCGGGCAGCGTGACGTCGATGGCCTCAGCGGCAAGGCGCTGATTCAGCAGCGCGTCGGCGAGCGCCTGACGGCGGGCCGTCAATGCGGCTTCCACTTGTTGCTTGACGAGGTTGATCCGAGCGCCTTCGGTCTTGCGCGTTTCGGGATCGAGTTTTCCAAGGCCCTTCAACAGCTCGGTCAGCGCACCCGATTTACCGAGAAAGCGTGCTTTCTCGTTCTCGAGGGTGGTGACGTCGGAGGCTTCTGCGAAGGCTTTTTGCGCGTCGGCGACAATCTGGTCCAGATCCATTGATCCCATCATTTCAACGTCAGTGTTCTATCGAAACAAAACTGGTTCTACCAACAAAAACGGGGCTCGGTGAGGAGCCCCGTTTTTGTTGCAGCGTCACCGAGACTACCGGATGTTCGCTGCAACGAACCACGCAGTTTTAATTGCCAGAAGCGCAATCAGGCTGCAACGGCGGCTTTCACCTGCTGAACGATCGCAGCAAAAGCAGCCTTGTCGAACACAGCCATATCGGCCAGCACCTTGCGGTCGAGTTCGATCGAAGCCTTCTTCAGGCCGTTGATGAACACGCTGTACGTCATGTCGTGCTGACGCACCGCCGCGTTGATACGCGTGATCCACAATGCGCGGAACACACGCTTCTTGTTGCGGCGATCGCGGTAGGCGTATTGGCCTGCGCGCATGACCGCCTGCTTGGCGATGCGATAGACGTTATTGCGACGGCCGCGGTAACCCTTGGCCAGCTTGATGATCTTCTTGTGACGGGCCCGTGCGGTAACCCCACGTTTTACTCGAGGCATGTTTCGCTCCTATGAGTTTCGGTTAAGGGTTAAGCGAACGGCAGCATTGCGCGCACGGAGTTCAGATCGGAATCATGAACTGCCGTCGAACCGCGCAGATGGCGTTTGTTCTTGGTGGTCTTCTTGGTAAGAATGTGGCGCTTGAAGGCCTGACCGCGCTTGACGGTACCGCCCGGACGCACCACGAAGCGCTTTGCAGCACTCTTCTTGGTCTTCATCTTCGGCATGACAACTCCATTATTAGATGGATATGGGTGTGCGGTCGGCCAGATGGCCATAACCCGCCCTTCGAAACCCATTCCACTTGGTATGCAAACCGCCAGTACTGCCGGCGGCCGCTTTTCAGGAAGCGGCGCGCACTTGCACGCACACCGTTCCGAAACCTGCCGATACCGCGCCGGACCCCAGCACCGCATCGTTTCAAACTGTCGCCGCCGGAGCGCGCACCATTTGGCGCGCAGCTGCTCCACCCGCTTACTTCTTTTTCTTCGGGGCGAGCACCATGATCATCTGGCGCCCTTCCATTTTCGGCATTTGCTCGACCTGACCGACTTCGTCGAGGTCCGTGCGCAAACGCTCGAGCATGCGCATACCGATTTCCTGGTGGGCCATTTCGCGGCCACGGAAACGTAACGTGATTTTCGTCTTGTCGCCGTCCTCGAGGAAGCGGATGAGGTTGCGCAGCTTGACGTTGTAATCGCCGTCGTCGGTACCCGGACGGAATTTGACTTCCTTGACCTGGATGACCTTCTGCTTGAGCTTCGCCTCGTGTTGCTTCTTCGCTTCCTGGTACTTGAACTTGCCGTAGTCCATCAAACGGCAAACCGGCGGGACCGCTTGCGGAGCGATTTCGACCAGATCCACGTCTTGCTGTTCCGACATGCGGAACGCATCAGCGAGTTTCACGATGCCGAGCGGTTCGTTCTCGACGCCGACCAGACGCACCTCGGGTGCCGTAATTTCACCGTTGATGCGGTGCGCAGACTTATCAGTAGCGATGTTACGTTTCCTCTAAAAATTAAAAAAAACGAGCCGGAGTGCCAAGTGGCTCAGTTGAACGACTGCACGTCCTGGCGCAGACGCTCAATGAAGGCGTCGAGAGGCATTACGCCAAGGTCGACACCACCACGGGCACGCACGGCTACCGTTTGGGCTTCACGCTCTTTGTCGCCGACTACCAGCAGGTACGGCACCTTTTCCAGCGTGTGCTCGCGTATTTTATAGCTAATCTTCTCGTTGCGCAAATCGGCCTCTACTCTAACCCCTTGTTTTTGCAACGATTGGGCTAGCGACTGCGCATATTCGGTCTGACTTTCCGCGATATTCATCACAACGACCTGCATCGGCGCGAGCCACGAAGGCATTGCACCAGCATGGTGCTCGATCAGAATGCCGAGGAAACGCTCCATCGAACCGACGATTGCCCGGTGCAGCATGATCGGGCGGCGGCGGCTGTTGTCCTCGGCGACATATTCGGCGCCCAGGCGCTCCGGCAGCACCATATCGAGCTGCAGCGTGCCGCATTGCCACGAGCGGCCAAGCGCGTCCTTGATGTGATATTCGACCTTCGGCCCGTAGAACGCGCCCTCGCCCGACAACTCTTCCCATGTCACGCCGCAGGCCGTCAGCGCCTCGCGCAGACCCTGCTCCGCGCGGTCCCACGTTTCGTCGGTGCCGGCGCGCGCATCCGGGCGCAGCGACAGCTTGATCTCGACATTGTCGAAGCCGAAGTCCTTGTAGACGCTCATCGCCAGCGTATTGAACGCGATCGATTCGCTGATGAACTGGTCTTCGGTACAGAAAATGTGCGCGTCGTCCTGCACGAAACCGCGCACGCGCATCAGGCCGTGCAGCGCGCCCGACGATTCATTGCGGTGGCACGAACCAAACTCCGCGTACCGCAGCGGCAGATCGCGGTACGAGCGCAAGCCGTGGTTGAACACCTGCACGTGACCGGGGCAGTTCATCGGCTTGATCGCGTAGTCGCGCTTTTCCGATTCCGTCGTGAACATGTTTTCACGATAGTTCTGCCAGTGACCCGACGCTTCCCACAGCGAGCGGTCCATGATCATCGGCGTCTTGATTTCGAGGTAGCCGGCGTCGTTCACGCGACGGCGCATGTACTGCTCGACCTGCTGCCACAGCGTCCAGCCGCGCGGATGCCAGAACACCATGCCCGGCGACTCGTCCTGCATGTGAAACAGATCGAGCTGCTTGCCGAGCTTGCGGTGGTCGCGCTTCTCCGCCTCTTCGAGCATGTGCAGATACGCTTCCTGGTCTTCCTTTCTGGTCCAGGCCGTACCGTAGATGCGCTGCAATTGTTCGTTCTTCGAATCACCGCGCCAGTAGGCGCCCGCCACCTTCATCAGCTTGAAGACTTTCAGCTTGCCGGTGGACGGCACATGCGGGCCGCGGCACAGGTCGGTGAAGCCGCCGTGCGAGTACAGCTTGATTTCGTCGGTGGACGGAATCGATTCGATGATCTCCGCCTTGTACTTCTCGCCGATGCTCTTGAAGTAGTCCACCGCTTCGTCGCGCGACACCACGCGGCGTGAGACCGGCTCGTCTTTCTTCGCAAGTTCCTGCATGCGCTTTTCGATCTTCTCGAGATCTTCCGGCGTGAAGGGACGGTTGTACGCGAAGTCGTAGTAAAAGCCGTTGTCGATGACCGGGCCGATCGTGACCTGCGCTTCCGGGTACAGATCCTTTACCGCGTACGCGAGCAAGTGTGCCGTGGAGTGACGGATGATATCGAGACCGTCTGCATCTTTCTCGGTGACGATGGCGAGCGCCACGTCCTGGTCGATCAGCGAGGACGTGTCGACCAGCTCACCGTCGATCTTGCCGCCGAGCGCGGCTTTCGCGAGGCCGGGGCCGATCGAGGCGGCCACTTCGGCGACGGTCACCGGATGCTCGTACTGTCGAACAGAACCGTCGGGCAGACGTATCGAAACCATTGTGTTCTCCGTGGTGCCGACCGGCGGTGGCACATACAGCAAGGTCAAAAAGCCAAAAAAAATGCGGCCCCGCTTTCGAGGGGCCGCATTCACATTTCCTGCAAACTACATTGGCGAAAGTGGTCCTCGACTAGCGTCGCTCCGAAGTGGTTTCGGTCAACGTTCGCGGTGTCATAACCGTATTCGCCTTTTGCGCCTAACGCGCTTACTGCAGCTTGCGAAACCCCGGCAAAACCGGAATTTCTCTTTCGTTGGTAGGCTCGATTGGACTCGAACCAACGACCCCCACCATGTCAAGGTGGTGCTCTAACCAGCTGAGCTACGAGCCTGAAGAAACGAGATTATATGGAGCCCCACACCGCTTGGCAAGTACTTTTCTGCGCCGACTTTAAAATTCTACTCATGCGCCCGAGCACCCACCCAGACGCGCTGGTCCGATACCGCTCCACACGTGCGCCCACCCGTGCGCCATATCGCGCGCTTCAGTTCTTGCGCGACGCGCGCACCACGCCCGTCACTTCGCCGAGCAACGTGCACGCCCGCTGAATCTGCGCGGCGCTCTGCACCTCGACGGTAAACTGCATGAACGCGGCGTTGCGGCGCGTCTGCGTCTTCACGCCGATCACGTTCATCTTTTCACGCGCGAACACTTCGGAAATATCGCGCAGCAGACCCTGCCGGTCCGTTGCTTCGATGGACAGATCGACGGGATAAACGGAGTGGCCGCGGCCGCTCATCACATCCGCCGACCACGCCGTTTGCAGCACGCGTTCGGGCGCGCGGTCGGCCATTCGCTGGAACGTCGGGCAATCGCTGCGGTGGATCGACATGCCTTTGCCGCGCGTGACAAAGCCGCAGATATCGTCCGGCGGCGCTGGCCGGCAGCAGCGCGCGAGCTGCGTGAGCAACGCGTCGACACCGACCACCAGCACCCCGGTCGACGCCCCGCGCGCGACGCTTGCGCCGCTGCTGCGCTTCTCGAATTGCTCTGGCGCCTCGACCACAGGCTCCGGCGGCGGCGCATCGTGCAGCGCCTGCTCGACGAGCCGCAGACTGAACTCCTCCTTGCCGACCACCGAGAACAGATCGTCGGTAGTCTTGAAGCCGAGCTTCGCGGCAAGCTGATCGAGATTGACCGACGTCTTGCCCTCGCGCTGCAAGGTCTTTTCGACCATCGCGCGGCCGCTCGCGATGTGCTCCTGCACCTCGACCGCGTTGAACCACGCGCGCACCTTCTGCCGCGCGCGCGAACTCTGCAGATAGCCGAGCTGCGGGTTGAGCCAGTCGCGCGAAGGACCGCCCTCCTTCACCGCGACGATCTCGACCGTCTGACCGTTCTGCAACGGCGTGTTGAGCGGCACCATCGCACCGTCGACCCGCGCGCCGCGGCAGCGATGCCCCAGCTCGCTATGCAGGTGATATGCGAAATCGACGGGCGTCGCGCCGTGCGGCAATGGAATCACGCGCGCCTGCGGCGTCAGCACGTAGATGTGGTCGTCGTCGAGCGTGGCCTGGCGCAGTTGCTCCCACGGCTGCGGCGCGCGCTGTTCGCCGTGCTCGCCCTCGGAGACCTCGTCCTTCCACGCGAGCAGTTGACGCAGCCACGCGATCTTCTCGTCGTACTTCTCGTTGGCGGTGAACTGGCCGCCGTAGCCGCGCGTACCCGCTTCCTTGTAGCGCCAATGCGCAGCCACACCATACTCGGCGAACTGATGCATTTCCTGCGTGCGGATCTGCACTTCGAACGCGCGGCCGTCGTCGCCGATCACGACCGTATGCAGCGACTTGTAGCCGTTCGGCTTGGGCCGCGAGATGTAATCGTCGAATTCTTTGGGCACCGGTTGCCACAGGTTGTGCACGATGCCGAGCACGGTGTAGCAATCCTTGATGTCCGGCACGATGACGCGAAATGCGCGCACGTCGTAGAGCTCGGCAAAGTCGAGCTCCTTGCCGCGCATCTTGCGCCAGATGCTATAGATGTGCTTCGGCCGGCCGCTCACTTCCGCGCGAATATGCGCGGCGGCCAGCTCCTGTTGCAGCCGTTCGATGGCCTGCGCGACATAGCTCTCGCGCTCGACGCGCTTCTCGTCGAGCAGCTTCGCGATGCGCTTGTAAGTGACCGGCTCTTCGAAGCGGAGCGCGAGATCTTCGAGTTCCCACTTCAGTTGCCAGATGCCCAGACGGTTGGCGAGCGGCGCGTAAATATCGAGCGTCTCACGCGCCACGTCCGGTGACGGGGTGATTTTCGCCGCCGCGTAATAGCGCAGCGATTGCAGCCGCGACGCGAGGCGGATCAGCACCACGCGAATGTCTTGCGCGAACGCGAGCAGCAACTTGCGCAGCGCCTCGACCTGCGCGCGGCGCGCGGCTTGAGCGTCGCGCCCGGCTTCGGGTATCGCGTTCTGCGCAGCGCGCAAGCTCACCGTGCCAAGACGCAACAGCTTGCGCACGTCGCCGACCAGTTGCGCGACTTCTTCGCCGAAGTTGTCGGCGATCACGCGCTCCGGGTCCTGCAGATGTGGTGTCAACGCAAACAGCGCCGCGGCCAGCACCGCCGGCGGATCGACGTTGAGCTTGCGCATGATCGACGCCGTACCCGCCGCGTGATCCGCCAGCAACTCGCCCGACGACAGCCGCACCTCGCCCGCATGCTCGCGCACGAACGCCATCGCTTCGTCGAAAGAAGGAATGGGATGCGGCGTGCTCGTAACGATTTCGGTATTCATGGTGCGACGGCCCGCCGGGCCAGACGAATCAACGGAATTTCAACAACGGTGCTTAGCTGCGCTGCGCCGCAACCACGACGATTTCGACGAGGCACTTCGGATTGGCGAGCCTGGCTTCGACGGTAGCGCGCGGCGGCGTGGCGCCTTGTGCGACCCACTCGTCCCACACGGCGTTCATGCCGGCGAAGTGCACCATGTCGGAAATGTAGATCTGCACCGACAGCAATTGCGACTTGTCGCTGTTCACTTCGGCCAGCAGACGGTCGATGTGCGCGAGCACTTCGCGCGTCTGACCCGTGATGTCCTGATCGTCGTCTTCGGCGATCTGGCCCGCGAGGTACACGGTACCGTTGTGCACGGCGATTTCCGAAAGGCGCTGGCCGACGTGGTGACGGATGACTGCCATGAAAAATCCTAAGATGGGTTGAAGTTGAACGGAATGCGATCCGCGTGACGCCATCAGAAACGCCGCGCGGAACTGCATATTATGACGCGTCGGCGACCGCTCCGATAAAGAACTGCCTCGCGATGTCGATCTGATCGTCCGCGAGGAACGCCGGCGCATGCCCGACACCGGCAATTTCCACGCTGGAGACAGTACGCCCGACCTCGACCATCTTCGCGACGGTTTCCCGCGACAGCAGATCGGACTGCTCGCCCCGCACCACCAGCACCGGTCCCTGAAACGACACCAGCGAATGCCACAGCGCGGCCTCGCCGAGCTTCGACGCTTCCTCGCTGGTCGCGGCGAACGGCTGCGCGATGCGCGGGTCGTAGCGGAACAGCCACGCGCCGCCCTGTTCGTGCAGCAGGGGCGTATTGATTTCACGCCATTCGTCGGGCGTGAGTGGACCGAAGGTCTGCGCGAGCAAAGCAGCGTAGTCGACGCCTTGCTGCAGCGTTTCGAAGCGCGCGGGTTTGCCGAGGTAATCGCTGATGCGCTGCACGGCGGCCGGTTCCAGATGCGGACCCACGTCGTTCAACAGCAGCTTGCGAATCGGCGTGTCTGGCAAACCGGCGAGCCCGAGCCCGATCAGACCGCCCATCGAGGTGCCGAACCAGTCGACCGTTTCGACGTTCAGGCGCGCGATCAGGGTGACCATGTCGGCCACGTATTGCGGCACACTATACAAGTTGGGGTTGGCGAGCCACGATGACAACCCCCGTCCCACCACATCCGGACAGACCACGCGGTAGGTTCCGGCGAATTCCGCCGCGACGCGGTCGAAATCGCGCCCCGAGCGCGTCAGGCCGTGCACGCAGAGCAGCACGCGCGGGTTGTCCGGGTCGCCCCATTCGGTATAGGCCACGCGATGCAAGCCTGCGGCGCTCGCGCACTGCACATAACGTTGGCGCGGCACGGGCCGCCCGGTGGTGGAAGCGGATGGGGTTGCGGTCATCTGGGTTCCTTGCGAAAGCGCTGCGGATTGGGCTCGGGCACGGCAGGAATCGACTGGCGTCTAGTCTCCAAACGATTGTAAACCGCTTTGCCGCGCGGCAAGGATCGGCCGGATGGCCTAGGACATCACTTCAGACGCACGTGGGCGCGGCACAAAAGAGAACGGGCGAGACTCTCGCCTCGCCCGCCTGGGAAACTGCGTCGTTGCCGCCTGCCGGTCAGTCAAGCGTCTCGCGACCGGTTAGCGGCTAACATCAGCGTCAGCTCACCGCGCTCACATCGAGCGGCGCGCCTGTCTTCGCCTTGATTTCGTCGATGCTCACGCCCGGCGCCAGTTCGGTCACCTTCAGACCGGC
The DNA here is from genome assembly GCF_046027075.1 of Paraburkholderia sp. RL18-085-BIA-A. Classification (NCBI taxonomy): domain Bacteria; kingdom Pseudomonadati; phylum Pseudomonadota; class Betaproteobacteria; order Burkholderiales; family Burkholderiaceae; genus Paraburkholderia; species Paraburkholderia sp. RL18-085-BIA-A. Next base: position 28,008 of record NZ_JARESU010000097.1, read on the forward strand.
ATCCGTCACCTCGATCACGCCGAGGTCGGTGATGATCTCATTGACCACGCCCACGCCCGTCAGCGGCAGTGTGCATTCTTCGAGAATCTTGTGCTGGTTGCCCTTTGCGACGTGCTCCATCAGCACCACCACGCGCTTGACGCCCGCGACCAGATCCATCGCGCCGCCCATGCCCTTGATCATCTTGCCGGGGATCATCCAGTTGGCCAGATCGCCGTTCTTGCTGATCTGCATCGCGCCGAGAATCGCCAGGTTGATGTGGCCGCCGCGAATCATCGCGAACGAATCCGCCGACGAGAAAATCGACGAGCCCGGCAGCGTGGTCACGGTCTGCTTGCCGGCGTTGATCAGGTCGGCGTCCACTTCGTCTTCAGTCGGCGACGGGCCGATGCCGAGCAGGCCGTTTTCCGACTGCAGCCACACTTCGACGCCGGCCGGCACGTGGTTCGCCACCAGCGTCGGCAGGCCGATGCCGAGGTTCACATAAAAGCCGTCCTGCAATTCCTTCGCCGCGCGCGCGGCCATTTCGTCACGAGTCCATGCCATGATCAGTCTCCTTTCGCGCGGACGACGCGTTGTTCAATGCGTTTTTCCGGGTGAGCATTCAGCACGATGCGCTGCACGAAGATGCCAGGCGTATGGATTGCGTCCGGATCGAGTTCGCCCACTTCGACGATCTCTTCCACTTCCGCGACGGTGATCTTGCCGGCCATCGCGCACATCGGGTTGAAGTTGCGCGCGGTGCGGCGGTAGATCAGGTTGCCCGATTTGTCGGCCTTCCATGCCTTGACGAGCGCGACGTCGGCCGTCAGCGAATGTTCGAGCACGTAGTGGTTCTCGCCGAACTGGCGAGTTTCCTTGCCTTCGGCGATCAGCGTGCCGTAGCCGGTGTTGGTGAAAAACGCCGGAATGCCCGAACCGCCGGCGCGCAGCTTCTCGGCGAGCGTGCCTTGCGGCGTGAATTCGAGCTCGAGTTCGCCAGCCAGATACTGGCGTTCGAACTCCTTGTTCTCGCCGACGTACGACGAAATCATCTTCTTGATCTGGCGCGTTTCGAGCAGCAGGCCGAGGCCGAACCCGTCGACACCCGCATTGTTGCTGATGCAGGTGATGCCCTGCACCTTCGAATCGCGCAGCGCCGCGATCAGCGCCTCCGGAATGCCGCACAGCCCGAAGCCGCCGACGGCAAACGTCTGCCCGTCCTTGACGATGTCCTTCAGCGCCTCGGCGGCGCCTGGATAGACCTTGTTCATCAGTTGTCCCTTCCTCTATGGAAATCCGAAACCGGATCGTTGCGGCTGGCACGACGTTATGCGGGCGGCGCCCGCTTCGTCATTCTAGTCATCCCCGGCAGACTGTGCGCCCAGCTCGACATGAGCTGCGCGCGGCGTCCGCCGCGGACCACTTCGCCGCGTTGTGATGTGCCCGAAAGGGTACGCTGTGCCTGCCATGCGGCACAATACGCAAAACTACATAAGTACTTGCCGCCACGCCATGCCCGCCCTGGATTACCGAACCGCGTTCCAACTTGCCCCGATCGGACTCGTGCTGTCGCGCGAACGCGTTATTGAAGACTGCAACGACGAACTGGCGTCGATTTTCGGCTGCACGCGCGAGTGGCTGCTCGGCCAGTCGTTCCAGGTGCTGTATCCGTCCACGGACGAGTTCGAGCGTATCGGCGCGCGCATTCCGCCGATCATGACCGCCCAGGGCAGCTACGCGGACGACCGCATCATGAAGCGCGCCAACGGCGAATTGTTCTGGTGCCACGTGACGGGCCGCGCGCAGCAACGCACCGACCCGCATGCGGCAGGCATCTGGACTTTCGAGGATTTGAGCGCCACCCGGCGCGTGGCGGTGGAATTGACACCGCGCGAACGCGAGATTGCCGCGCAACTCGTGACGGGAAAGACCAGCAAGCAGATCGGCCGGGTGCTGGAGATCAGCCCACGCACGGTCGATGTCTACCGGGCGCGGCTGATGCGCAAATACGATACGGGGAATGCAACCGAGCTGTTGCAGCGGTTGCTCGGGAATTGAGGCACGGGCATTGACGCGCAAGCATTAAGACTTGAGCGTTAAGGCACGAGAAGCATTGAGGCACGGGCATGAGCGCCCGGCCGTTGACGAGCGGCGCTCAGGCCGTCAAGCCGCCTTGACCAGCGCGGCCCGCTCGATGGTCGTGCGCAGCAGTTCGGGCACCGGCACCGATTTGCCCTCTGCGTAGTTAATCCACACGCAGCGCGCGGCGCCACGCGCATACACGGTGTGCGGGTCGTCGGCGCGCACCAGCTCGAAGCCAGTGTCGAAGCTGCTGCGCCCGGGCGTCGCCACCGACATCCGTCCGATCACGTCGCCGGGATAGTGCAATTGCTTGAGAAACTCCATCGACGCGTTGACGATCACCGGCCCCTCGCCATCCGCATTGCCGCCGATAAAGCCCAATTGCTCGAACCAGGAAATCCGCACCTGCTCCATGTAGCGGAAATAGACCGTGTTATTCACATGGCCGAATGCATCCATGTCGCCCCAACGGATTGGCATCGACATCTCGAAAACTGCGTGAAAATCGCTCATCGTACTTCCGTTCTTCCTGCTTCTTTGAAGTGTTGAAACCTGTTCCAGGCCGGCGCGCGAAGCCGCCCGAAAACGCCAGCAACATGCTGCAACATAAGCCCGGCGCGTATGCTGGAAAAAGACCCGGGCACGCAAAACACTTTCTTCGAACCTGCACCCATACGCGACGCTCACGCAAGCCCGAAGCCGTCGTCGGCGGCGATCACCGAGCCGTTGATGAACTGCGATTCGTCGGCCGCCAGCAACAGCAGCAGCCCGTCCAGATCGTCCGGCTTGCCCACGCGATGACGCGGCAGCATCGACACCAGCTTCTGCCCCTGCTCGGTCGACCAGTGATGATGGTTGATTTCCGTGTCGATATAGCCCGGGCAGATCGCGTTGACGTTGATGCCGTGCTTGCCCCACTCCAGCGCCATCGCCTTCGTCATGTGGACGACGGCCGCCTTGCTCATCGAATACAGGCCGATTTGCGGCAGCACGCGCAAGCCCGCCATCGACGCGATATTGATGATCCGGTACGACGGTTTCTGCGCGTTGTTGCCGCGCATGATCATGCGCTTGGCCACTTCCTGCGCGACGAAGAAGGCGCCGCGCGTATTCGTGTCGAATACATATTCGAAGTCGGCCGGCGTGACCTCGGTGAGCTTCTGCGTGGTCGACACGCCCGAGTTGTTCACCAGAATGTCGATCGTGCCGGCCTCGGTCTCCGCATGCGCGACCGCCGACTTGATGCTCTGATAATCGGTCACGTCGAGCGAAACGACATGCGCCGCGCCGCCGGACGCCTCGATCTCGGCGCGCAGTTCCTTCAGACGTTCGGTACGCCGGCTCGCCAGCACGACCTTGGCGCCCGCCTGCGACAACACCTGAGCAAAGCGCTTTCCCAACCCGCTCGAAGCGCCGGTAATCAGCGCGACCTTGCCTTCCAGATTGATCGAACGGCCCATTGTCGTTCCTTTCGGTTGTATTGACAGCTGCGGTTGACAGGTCCGGTAGCCCGGCCCTGCGGGTCGATACCGTATCACGTAAATAGTACGATCGTGCTAATCTCGGCTCATCGGGTTGCAGTGCATGGATCGATCGCCCACAATACCAACCCGAAAAAAGCATTCTAACGGTAAGAGGAGCATCAATGACCCC
>NZ_JARESU010000098.1:0-31688 GCF_046027075.1 Paraburkholderia sp. RL18-085-BIA-A
GATGAAGAATTCTAGCGCTTCAAAAATGCGTTTTGACACAGTCTGGGCCGAACGCAGCCTCATGCGATGTGCATATGCGTCCCCCGCATAGGGCAAGAATCGGTACCACTTTGTGCCCAGTTGCTTTCAATCGTCCGTCTTTCCGGGCCTCATTGCAGCCGCAGGCCACCCGCCCGAAAAGTCAATTACAGCGCCAGTCAGGAACCGGGACTGTGTCGATGCGAGGAAGCAGATCAGTTCGCCGATCTCTTCCGGCCTGCCTAGCCGACCCGCCGGCACCGAAGACCTGACATAGTCACGACCCTCAGGCTGGTCTATGAAGATAGCGCGTGGATAATAAGCCTCGCTATACAGGAAGTTCGGTGCCACTGCGTTGACGGCAATGTTAAGTGGCGCAAGTTCGACGGAAAACGATCGAACCAATGCATTCGCAGCATCCCTCGCGGCATCAGGAATGGCGCCTCCGTGCATTGGCAGCTTTGTCCGGCACGATGTCACTAATACGAGATTCCCGCCGCCCTGATGTCTCATACGCGGGATTGCCGCCTTTACCAAAGCGAAAGGACCGATCACCAGCTTTTCTAGCGTCTGCCGCAGGTCGTCCAGTGATGCATCCACAGTGGGCCGATGGATAGCGGGAAAGTGGTCGTTACTGACAATGGCATCAACCCGCCCAGTGACGGCCCATGCGGCTTCGACCAGCAGCTCAACACTTTTGCCGCTCACACGCTCGACACTGCCATTCACGTTCGAAAAGTGCTCCCACGCGATGTCGTCCACGAAGGAATCATCGTGGGCAAGCACGCGGAATCCTGCATCCAGCAGTGCTGCTACGGCAGGCGGCCCGGCATAGTCCGACGCATTCGTCACAAGTGCAACCTGTTGCTCTTTCTTCACAGCCGCTCCTCCTGGTGGTTCCGAAGCCGCGCGATCCGATGGACACCAGCGACCGCGCCTCCCTCGCGTCTGGCTATGGCGAATCCCGATGTTCGGCTCAGCGCTCCATACTCGACGTCCGGCCCGTTTCGACATCGCCTTATGCGAATCGCGTCACGAGTTTCCCCCTGTCCATGCGTTGAAACAGTTTAGGCGTTCAATGCGCGTCGAGCAGTGATCCTCTCGCAAGGCCACATCGCGCACATGATGATTCTGGTTCTCTATTGACCAGCGGCCACGGATGGCCATCTGACAGGTTGCGGCGCTCATGACGGATGTACTGACCCACCATGCGGTTTCGCTGGTGCGGACCCAGCCGTCAGCGCGGTGGCGGCGTTCGACCGTACGCGAGCCGCTGACGATCTGCCGCGGCTGCCAGTCAATCTTCCAGCCAGTATTCCGGCACACTCCAGATGCGCACGGTACGCGTCTCGATACGGCTGTACCGGCTCGGATTGTCTGGACACGTTTTGCAATTCAGGTGGCCTCGTTCAGGGTGGCTGCCTGACGGGCTTCATGGGGTGATATGAAGCCCAGTTTTTCGAGACGCCAGTGGCGATTGTAACGATCCTTGAACTCGACGACCGCAGCCCGGACTTCCTCAAGATTCCTGATGATCGTGCCATTTTTTTTCACCGCACGTTACACTAGCCGCGAAAATTCCGGGAACCTCACTTGGCAAAAGTCTCCACGATCCGCGATGTCGCCGAATTGGCCAACGTGTCCAAGGCGACGGTCTCGCGTTACCTCAACGGTACGTTGACGCTGCCGGCGGAAACCAGGAAGCGCGTCGACGACGCCGTGATCGCCCTCAACTATCGGCAGAACAGTCTTGCGAGGCGTCTGAGCATCGGCAGCAGCGAGACCATCGGCCTCGCGATGCCGGACGTTGCCAACCCGTTCTTCGCGGAACTCGCCGACGCGGTCGAAGAAGCCGCCTCCGAAGGCGGCTTCGGACTGTCGCTGTGCATCACGCGCAACCAGCTCGAACGCGAAGCGCTCTATCTGAGCTGGCTCGACACCCAGCATCTGGACGGCCTGATCTTCGCCACCAATCGCCCCGACGACGGCTCGCTGCAGAAGCTGATCGGCGAGCGCAGGAACATCGTGCTTATCGACGAGGACGTACCGGGCGTCGATGTACCCAAGGTATTCGTCGACAACGCCGAAGGCGGCTATCTGGCCACCAAACATCTGATCGACGCCGGCCACACCCGCATCGCGCACGTCAGCGGACCGGAAACGCTCTTCACCGTGCGTGAGCGTCTGGCTGGCTACCGGCGTGCGCTCGACGAGGCCGGCCTGCCGTTCGACGCGTCACTCGTGCTGTTCGGCGCCTACGACCGCCGCTTCGGCCAGTTGGCCGCTGCCGAACTGATTGCACGCAAGAACGCCCCCACCGCCGTCTTCGCCGGCAGCGACTATCTTGCGGTTGGCATGCTGGAGACGCTGCGCGACCGCGGGTTTGAAGTGCCGCGCGACATGTCGATCGTCGGCTTCGACGACATGGAATTCGCCAGCCTGCTGATGCCGCCCATCACCACGCTGCGGCAGTCCGCGCGCGAACTCGGCCGCGCGGGCGTCGCCATTCTGCTGGCCATGCTCGCCGCCGATCCCGGCGAGGCCGCGGGCGCAGCAGCCGCCCTTGCTCCCGGTGCGGCGCTCGGCGCACCGGTACATCGCCTGCCGGTGCGGCTGATTGAACGCGCGTCGGTCGCGCCGCCCCGCAAGACTTAGTCTTCTTTGGTATTTACCCTGGTCTTTATTGAAACGGTTGACATCCCAATACTCTCCATTTAACTTCAATAAACCGGTTTACAAGAAGGCGGGCGCAATCTTGGTTGCGTCCTTTGAAAGTCTTTTCCACTCACGGGACGGCGCCATTCCACGCACCGCGCCGCTTACTCAGAAAAGGGATTTCGATGAACGCACCACATCCTTTGCGCCGGCTCGCGGTCACCCTCTTCGCGCTGTCACTCATCGGCTCCAGCGGCAGCGCGTTCGCCGCGGACAAGAAGATCGCACTGGTGCAGATCAACCAGGAGGCACTCTTCTTCACACAGATGGACCAGGGCGCGCAGGCCGCCGCGAAAGCAGCCGGCGTCAACCTTGAGATCTACAACTCGAACAACGACCCGAACGCGCAGAACAACGCCATCGAGACGTATATCCAGCAGAAAGTGGATGCGATTCTCGTGGTCGCGATCGACGTAAACGGCATCAAGCCCGCCATCAGCGAAGCGAAGAAAGCCGGTATTCCGGTGGTCACCATCGACGCCATCGTGAACGGCGACAACGCCGTGCAGGTGGGCGTGGACAACAAGAAAGTCGGCGTGGATATCGGCAAGTACACGGCGAACTACATCAACAAGAATCTGGGCGGCAAGGCGCAGATCGGCGTGGTGGGCGCCCTGAATTCGTTCATCCAGAACGTGCGGCTGGACGGTTTCAAGGAAGGTGTCGCAACGCCACCGGGTGCAAAAATCGTGTCCACCGTCGATGGCCAAAACGTGCAGGATCAGGCGCAAACTGCAGCTGAAAACCTGATCTCGGGCAATCCGAATCTGCAGATTGTCTATGCGACCGGGGAGCCCGCGCTGATCGGTGTGGTCGCAGCGGTTTTGTCGCAGGGCACGACGGATCATCTGAAGATCGTCGGTTGGGACCTGAGCGCGCAGGCCATCAAGGGCATCGACGCGGGCTTCGTCGCCGCTGTCGTGCAGCAGGACCCCGAAGGCGAAGGCAAGGCGGCAGTTGGCGCCGCGCTCAAACTGATCGCCAAACAGCCAGTCGAAAAGAATATCTCGGTGCCGGTCACCATCGTGACGAAAGCGAACGTGGACAAATACCGGGCTATCTTCAAGTAAGTGCAAGCGGGTTCAATCGAGCAGCAGATGCGCCGGACGAGGACATGCAGATGAATAGCGTTGCCATCCCTCCACGCGTACGCATGGAGAACATCATCAAGAGTTACGGCGCGGTGCAATCGTTGCGCGGCGTGAATCTGGAAGTGGCGCCCGGCGAAGTGCTGGGGCTCGTCGGCGATAACGGCGCGGGCAAATCCACGGTATCGAAGGTGCTGGCGGGCGCGGTTATTCCCGACGGAGGTCGCATCGAAATCGACGGCAACCCCGTGCATTTCACGGACCCCGGCGACGCCCGCGCGCATCACATCGAAATGGTCTATCAGGACCTGTCGCTGTGCGATACGGTGGATGTGGCCGGCAACCTGTTCTTCGGCCGCGAGCCGCTGCGCCGCGTGCTCGGCATTCCCATGCTCGACCACGCGAAGATGCATCACGACGCCCGCGAAATGCTGGATGGTCTCGGCATCCGCATTCCGAACACGCATCTCGATGTCGAAAATCTGTCGGGCGGCCAGCGTCAGGCGATTGCGATCTCACGCGCTGTGTCTTTCGATCCGAAGGTGCTGATCATGGACGAACCGACCGCAGCGCTCGCCGTGGCCGAAGTCGAAGCGGTGCTCGAACTGGTTCAGACCATCAGCCAGCGCGGCGTCAGCGTCATTCTGATCAGCCATCGCTTGCAGGACCTTTTCCTCGTCTGCGACCGGATCAGCGTGATGTACGAAGGACAGAACGTGGCGGATCGCAAGATTGGCGAAACGAATCTGGAAGAAGTCGTCGATCTGATCGTCGGACGTAAATTCAAGGCGCGCTCGGCGCGCGCGCTCTCGGAGGACTGATCGTGGAAATCGCCATGCACAAGGAAAAGGACCAGAAAGCGCCGCGCCGCTCGTTGCAACATCTGTTGGGCGGCAATGCGGGCGTGGCCAGCATTGCGGTGTTCTTCGTCTGCTGCGCCGTCGCTTTCAGCTTCGCCACCGATACCTTCCTCACCACCGGCAACCTGCTGAACGTGCTGCGCCAGAGCGCACCGTTGCTGATCGTCGCGACCGCGATGACGCTCGTGATCACCACGGCTGGCATCGATCTTTCGATCGGCTCGACGCTTGCGCTGGTTGGCGCACTCGCCGCCATTGCGCTGCACGCGGGAATGTCGGACAGCGTCGTCTTGATAGGCGGCCTCCTGCTCGGCGCGCTGATTGGTGCGATCAACGGCTACTTCATCGCGTGGGCCGGCATGCCCGCGTTTATCGTGACGCTCGGCACCTTGTCGGTCGTGCGCGGTCTTGCGTTGCTGATCACGCAAGGCTATTCGGTGCCGATCGAAAACGACGGCTGGTTCGTGCAACTCGGACGTGGTCATATTCTCGGCGTGCCGATGCCCGCCATCATCTCCGCCGTGATCCTGTTCGCCGGCTGGTTTACGCTGCGTCATATGCGGTTCGGGCGTTATGTGGTCGGTATCGGCACGAACGCGGAAGGTGTGCGCCGCGCGGGTGTCAACGTGCGGATCGTGACGTTGAAGGTCTACATTCTCAGCGGTGCGGCCGCGGGGCTCGCGGGTCTCATTACAACGGCGCGGCTCGGTAGCGGTTCGTCGAATCAGGGCGTCGGTTTCGAACTCGCGGTGATCGCCGCCGTCGTGCTCGGCAGCACGAATCTGTTCGGCGGACGCGGCACGATTCTCGGTACGCTGCTCGGCGCGCTGACGATTGCCGTGCTCGGCAACGGGCTGATCCTGATCCACGTATCGCCGTTCTATACGCAGATCATTCAAGGCGCGATCATGCTGCTCGCCATCTGGATGAACACGCGGATCTTTTCACAGCGGCGCGGCAAAAAGGCTTAAACGATGACGTCGATCTTCCGTCATGTTTCGCCGCTGCCGATTGGCGTGGACACCGGCCATGTGATGACCGTGCTCGGTCCCCTGCCCGTCGAGAAGATGGGCGTCACGCTGATGCACGAGCACATCCTGCTCGATGCCTCCGGCAAGTGGGTGCCGCCCTCATGCTGCGGCGACCGTCATATCGGCGAACAGAAAGTGCATATCGGCATTCTCGGCGCGCTGCGGATGAATCCGTTGATGAACCGCGACAACTGCCAGCTGTTCGATGTCGAAACCGCGATTGACGAGCTGATGCGTTTTCGCGAGCTGGGCGGCGAGACGGTGGTGGACCCAACCAATCTCGGCATTGGCCGCGATCCTGCAGCGCTGCAGGTCATCGCCCGGCGTACCGGCCTTAACATCGTGATGTCGACCGGCTTCTATCTGGAGCCCACGCATCCGCGCTACGTCAGCGAACGATCCATCGACGATCTAGCCGAACAACTGATTATCGAAGTGGGCGGCGCGGATCAAAAGCCTGATGTAATAGCGGGATTGATCGGCGAGATTGGTGTGTCCGCGGCCTTCACGGCCAACGAAGAGAAATCGCTGCGGGCCGCGGCGCGTGCCAGCGCGGCGACGCGCGTGCCGTTGTCGGTACATCTGCCCGGCTGGGTGCGCCATGGCCACCGCGTGCTGGATATCGTTGAAGCGGAAGGTGCGGACCTGCGTCACACCATCCTCTGCCACATGAATCCAAGTCACATGGATACGGAATATCAGCACACGCTCGCGCGGCGCGGCGCGTGGCTCGAGTATGACATGATCGGCATGGACTACTTCTACGCCGACGAGGCAGCGCAATCGCCATCGGATGAAGAGAATGCGCGTGCGATCAAGGCGCTGATCGACGCCGGCTTTATCGACCGTGTGCTGATGTCACAAGACGTATTTCTCAAGACCATGCTGACGCGTTACGGCGGTTACGGCTACGGCTACATCCTCAAGTACTTCGTGCCGCGATTGCGACGCCATGGTGTGACGGATGCGCAGATCGAAACCATGATGATCGGCAATCCGGCAAAGGTCTTTGCGCGGCAACGCTAAGCGCGAGCTACATGTTTGTCGCACAACTCGGCAGCGCTCATTCGACTCAAAAACAAATTCGGTAAACCGGTTTAACGCCGCGAGGACTGCCGCCGACACGGCGATCTTCGCGCCTCACAGGAGATTTCGCATGACCCAATCCGCCCAATCGGCCAAGTCGATATTGCTTGCGGGGGAAAGCTGGACCAGCACGTCGACGCACATCAAAGGCTTCGACCAGTTTCCGACGGTGACGTATCACAACGGCGCAAAGCTCTTTCTCGATGCGCTGAAAGACAGCCGCTATGCGATCACGCATATGCCTAGTCACGAAGCGCAGGAAGAGTTTCCGATCACGCTCGAAGGACTGCTTGCGTACGACGCGATCATCCTGTCCGACATCGGCGCCAATACGTTGCTGCTGCACCCCGATACGTGGTCCAAAAGCCAGCGCACGCCGAACCGCCTGAAACTACTGCGCGAATATGTGAAAGCGGGACGCGGCTTGATGATGGTGGGTGGCTATTTGAGTTTTCAGGGCATCGCCGGCAGCGCACGGTTTCGCGGCACGCCGGTTGAAGAGGTGTTGCCAGTCACTTGCCTGCCCCACGACGACCGCTGCGAAGTGCCGGAAGGATTCACGCCGCAGATCGTCGCGCAGCATCCGATCGTCGCCGGACTCGGCACCACGTGGCCGCATCTGCTGGGGTACAACGAGGTGCAAGTGAAGCCGGGCGCGACCGTGATTGCGACGGTGCCGGACACCGGGCATCCGTTGCTCGTCGCCGGCGAATACGGCGAGGGCCGCACGGTGGCCTGGACGAGCGACATGTCGCATCACTGGCTGCCACCGGAATTCTCGGACTGGGACGGCAATGCGACGCTATGGCTGAACTGTCTGGACTGGCTGACGTTGGCCGCGAAGTAATCTCCTCAGCCGCAAGAGGCGCAAGGGCCACCATGCACGCACTCGAGCTTATCGAACCAACTCGCAAGCTGGTCGCCGCCGACACGGTCAACCCGCCCGGCGACGAGCAATGGGATCGGCTGCTGGAAGCGGTCGATCTGTATCGCGGCGCCCTGACCGATTGGGCGGGGCGATGAGCACAGCCGTCAGTCCTACGCCGCGCATCTGCGTGGTCGGCAATGCGGCGATCGATCTGAGCCTGAACGTCGCACGCTTGCCGTCGCCCGGCGAAACCACGCTTGCTTTGGACAGCACGTCCGGCTTCGGCGGAAAGGGTGCGAACCAGGCCGTGGCCGCGGTGCGCGCGGGGGCATCGACGCTGCTGTTTGCCGCCGTCGGCGAAGACGCGGACGGCGACCGGCTGATCGCGCAACTGAACGCCGAAGGCATCGACACGCGCCATCTGCTGCGCATGCCGTGCCCGACCGATCTGTCCATCGTCACGGTGGATGCCGCCGGCGAAAACACCATCGTCACGCGCAACCTGGCTGCGGCCAACTATCGCCCGGACCGCTGTGCGTTGCACGAAGCCACGCGCGACGGCGACTGGATCGCGCTACAAGGCAACCTGAGCGCCGACGTCACCGCCGAGGTCCTGCGCACCGCGCGGCTCGGTGCGTGCCGCACGCTGCTCAATCCTGGGCCGGTCCGTTTCGATTGCATGCCCTTGCTGGCGGACCTGGATGTGCTCGTGGTCAATCGCGTCGAAGCCGCCACGTTGACCGCGCTGGACGACCCAGCGCTCGCCGCTGCCGCGCTGCATCGCGCCGGCGCGCACGACGTCTGCGTCACGCTCGGCGCGGACGGCGTACTTTGGTGCGATAACCACGGCACGCGGCATCTCGCAGCAGTGCCTGCTGAAGCCGTCGATACAGTCGGCGCCGGCGACGCCTTTTGCGGCACGCTTCTCGCCGCGCTGGCGCTCAAGCTGCCGATGCCAAACGCGTTACGCTGGGCGCAGGCGGTGGCCGCTTACGCGGTCGCCCGACCCGGTGCGCAAGCGAGCTTTCCCGAGCGCGCCGCGATGCGCGCGTTGCTGCACGCGGCAGTCCCGCAGTCTGTTCTTTCGTCAGTCACCTACTCTCAGGCACGTTGAATCGATATGGAAACTTCTTGTGTTGGCCGCGGGCGTCTCGACTGCGTCGAGCGGATTTTTGGCCGCGCGCGCGGCGTGGTGATCGGCGTGATTCACTGTCCGGCTTTTCCCGGCTCGCCGCGCTATCAGGGTGCCGCGAGCGAAGCGCTGTACGCCACCGCGCGTGCCGATGCGCTCGCGTATGCGAGCGGCGGCGTCGACGGCCTGATCATCGAAAATCACGGTGACGTGCCATTCTCGAAGCCCGACGATATCGGTCATGAGACCTCGGCGTTCATGGCGGTGACGGCGGATCGCATCGCACGCGAAACCGGACTGCCGATCGGCATCAACGTGCTGGCGAATGCGGCGATTCCCGCGCTCGCTATCGCGGCGGCGAGCCAGGCGGCCTTCGTGCGCGTCAATCAATGGGCCAATGCGTATGTCGCCAACGAAGGGCTGATCGAAGGCGCGGCGGCCAACGCGCTGCGTTATCGGGCGCGGCTGCGCGCGGACGGCATCAGCGTGTTTGCAGATGCGCACGTCAAGCACGGCGCGCATGCCATCGTGGCGGATCGCGCGCTGGAAGAACTGGTGCGCGACGTGGAATTCTTCGACGCCGACGCGATCATCGCCACCGGTCAACGTACTGGAGACGCCGCCAGCCCCGACTATCTGCGGCAGATTCGTGCGGCGACGACCTTGCCGCTGCTGGTGGGCAGCGGCTGCACGGAGCGCAACGTGGCGGAGATTCTGTCGATTGTCGACGCCGTGATCGTCGCCAGTTCGTTGAAGGTGGGCGGCGTGTGGTGGAACCCGGTCGACGAGGACAAAGTGCGGGGGTTTATGCAGGCGGCGCGGTAGAGCTCGTGCTCCTCGCCGGCGTCGACTCGCGACGAAGGGACATGGGCCCGGGGTGCTTTTTAGGCGCCGCGGACCACCAGTTGCGGTAACGCGCTCTAGCCACGCGCGAACAAGGTACGCGGCAGCATGCAGCCGACGACCCAGTTCGGTCTGTCGACGATCTCGTGGATCCTCAACTCCCCGACCATACCCATGATGGAATACGCCTCGTAGGGTTCGACGCCGAGACTGCGGGTCAGGGCATCTACCGCAAAGCGGCACGCATCCTGGGCCGCAAGAAACAGATCGGGTTGGACTCCAAGGAAGTTACGATACTCGGCTTCGGTATAGCTGGATGTGGACATATCGAGCACCGGCGCGAGCAGTTGTCAAATGACACAAAGTCGTCCGGACCCAAAGACCAGTTTATAAGGCACAGCGAGCAGTGCTGGACAACTTTGCGTCATTCCGAAGGAACTGTTAAAAGGCGTGGGGTTTTCGGCAGCGCTAGCATTGAACCTCGCCAGTACCTACATCGAGGTCCGCGATGAAAATCGTCGTTCGCATCGAACTGATTACCGACTGGGGTGATGTAAATACGATCGAGGTGGGCCGCATCGACCGGCCAAGCCAAACGCTCGATCAAGAATCTGTAGGGCTCTCATTGGCTCCGGTGCAAATCGGAGAAGCCAGTAGGTTAAGCTCCGGTTTTGACTAGCGCGCGCAGGCTATGAGTAAGCTGACAGACATCGACAGGCTGTTCAACGGCCGCCACTTCGACCGCGAAGTCATCGTCCTGTGTGTGCGTTGGTACCTGCGTTACAAGCTCAGCTTTCGAGACCTCGTTGAAATAATGGCCGAGCGCGGGCTGTCGCTCGCGCACACTACGATCATGCGCTGGGTCAAACGCTTCACGCCGGAGTTCGTCAAGCGCTGGAACCGGTTTGCAAAATCCGCTGGTCGTTCATGGAGAGTCGACGAAACGTATGTGAAAGTCCGTGGCAAATGGGTCTATCTTTATCGTGCAGTTGACCGCGCGGGAAAGACGGTCGACTTCCGGCTCAGCGCCAGGCGCGATGTCGCTGCGGCCAAGGCTTTCTTCGCGAAAGCGATGAGGAGTCAAGGGCTCGCTCCGAAGACAATCACGCTGGACGGTTACGCTGCGTCTCACCGCGCGGTGCGGGAAATGAAGGCGGACCAGTTTCTGCCCGCGGACACGACATTGCGATCGTCGAAGTATTTGAACAATTTGATCGAGCAGGATCATCGCAACATCAAGTCCAGGGTCAACGCAATGCTCGGCTTCAAACGCTTCAGGAATGCGGCCATTACGATATCGGGCGTGGAGTTGATGCATCGCATTCGCAAAGGTCAGTTCAACCTCGCACGGTTGCGCCTCAAAGATACCACTGCGCCCGCTGTTTGGAAGTCAGTCCTTTCAGCACGATGATGCAATGGTGAATACACCGTTTTTTGCTTGCGCCCGCAATTTGCACCACAGCCGTCGGACGCCGGCTCCAGATCGGATCGTCCTCACGCTGATCCCGTCGCGCAGATCATCGTCCAAACCTTGGGTGTTCCAGCGCCAACTGCAATTGGTGAGCTTGGTCGAGATGGAAAATAAAAGACAGGCGAGACCGGACGAGCAGTGTCTTCAATTCCGCGTTCGTCGTGGACCGAATGAAGGTGTTTACCAATTTGACCAGTTGCTGCAGGAAGATCACCTCGCGATCAAGGTACGCCTGGTCGAACTCGTGAGCTTCGACTGCATTGAGCCTCGCAAGGTCGTCGTAGCTCTGCTGCGCGAGCGCATCGCTAATCCCACTTCGTTGTGGAGTCGCTGCGAGTCTCTGCATCAATCCAGCGGTTTCCTGGTTGACCTGTCCATGCTCGTCAACCATCCGATTCGCGAAGAATCGTACGCTTGTCGACTGTGTTCTGCGCAAGGCTGTTTGGCCGGCCGCGATTTCCGCCTGATTCGCCACAAGGATGATGCCGACGATTTGTGCATCGGTCAGACCCGCCTCCTGTCCAAATGCGCAAATTGTCGATGCGAGGAGCAGCAACAGCGCTCCGGCGGTACGTTTAACGTTCATTGTTCCCCTCAAATTCGCGTTCCGGTCCTTAACGCACCGTTCACTGAGCGGCGTCTACAACACAGTAGACATGCTACGCTTCCTCGATGGCTACATGCGCGTGACGACGCCCGCCGAGGTCACGCATCCGGCCGAATTCATCGAGTTGAAGTGCCAGCAGCAGATGCAGACTTCTTGATGGTATCCGACCGCAAGCGCCAGGCTAACGCGCGACAGTTACCGGCTTGTCGTCACTCCCATGCCGATACGGACCGCCGCGCCAGGCAGCGAGGCATTCAACTTCCCGGCTGCATGAACTCGATCGCCGAACCGTCCGGCCCCACGGCGTAGAAAACCTTAGTACCTGCTTGCGGTCCCGCCGGAATGAGTTGCGGCACCCCTGCCGATGCCATCCAGTAGGCGCGATGCGCTGGAGCACCGCGTCGAGATCGTCGACGTAAAACGCGATGTGCATCGCGCCTACTTGGCATGGATCGGCAGGTACGTCCGTTCGTTGCTCGACGCCGCCATATTTCAGTGGTTCGACTCTCGCGGGGAGGGGTTGCTGGGATGGCCTGCTTTCGCGCGATAGTCCATCATTCGCACCGCACAATTCTGAATGCGCCTGCCTTTTGTCCGATATTCATCTGGCATCTGTGAATATCGTGGATTACGCTACTTTTTGCTATGCGACTTTATCAAAACGGTTGTGGTGCAATTCCGGCGCGTCGGTCTGTTACCCTTGAACTTTTGACGACCACGAGCCAATGAGCAAGCTGAAAGATCTCGAATGGTTGTTCAACGGGCGTCATTTCGACCGCGAAGTCATCGTCCTTTGCGTGCGTTGGTATCTGCGCTACAAGCTCAGTCTGCGTGATCTTGTCGAGATGATGGCTGAGCGCGGCCTGTCCCTCGCCCACACTACGATCCTGCGTTGGGTGAAGCGCTACACGCCGGAGTTCGTCAAACGCTGGAATCGGTTGGCTACGACAGCCGGTCAGTCGTGGCGAGTCGACGAGACCTACGTGAAGATTCGCGGCAAATGGGCCTATCTCTACCGTGCCGTTGACAGGGCGGGAAAGACGATCGATTTTCGCCTCAGCGCCAGGCGCGACGTGGCGGCAGCAAAGGCGTTCTTCGCGAAGGCAATCAGGACTCAGGGACGCGCTCCTGAGACGATCACGCTGGACGGCTACGCGGCATCTCATCGGGCGGTCCGCGAGATGAAGACCGACGAGTCACTACCCAGGCGAACGGAATTGCGATCCTCGAAGTACCTGAATAACCTGATTGAGCAGGATCACCGCCACATCAAAGCGCGGGTGAACGTGATGCTCGGGTTCAAGCGGTTCCGCAGCGCCGCCGTTACCCTCTCCCGCATCGAACTGATGCATCGCATTCGCAAAGGCCAGTTCGATCTCACCAGCATGCACCTCAAAGATACCACTTCGCCTTCGATCTGGATGGCGGTTCTTTCAGCTTGCTAAGGTTTCCGAAACATGGGCGATTTCTTGCCCTTCTACCGAGTTTGCACCACAGCCGTTGGCCCCACAATGGAGGGTGTCGGACTAGAACAGCTGGGCGCCAAGTTCGCGCAGGCTGTTCCATTTGACGGTGCTGACGAAAGTCCTGCCGGTCGTATCGAGTGACTCGATCATTGCGCGCTGCCCACGCGCTTCGGCGATCACACGCACGATGCGCGTCCGGTAGCGCAGCAGCGCACCGACCGATGGACACATCGGGTTTCGCCTGCTCCGCGGTCGTTTCTTTTCCATACGGCGATCTATATAGATGGGCAGCGAATCGAAGGGGCGACGGCATGTCGCAGCATCTCGCCCCCGATGCTACCGGGCCGGCTCGCCCAGGTCCAGGCTCACTGCACCATCAGACGACTCCCTGTCTCACCGGCAGACAGTAGCGGCGATGTGGCCGGCGGATTACCACCGGCAGGAGCCCGACCGATGGTTGCGTCGCGCTCAGCCGCCGTTCACCGCATCCTTGAATGTCTTGCCCGCCGTGAACTTGACCGTCTTCGCGGCCGGAATCTGGATTTCGGCCCCGGTGGCCGGGTTGCGGCCGAGCCGTGCGGCGCGCGCCCCGGTGGAAAACGAACCGAAGCCGATCAACTGCACGGTGCCGCCCTTCGTGACTTCGCCAGTGATCGCCGCGATCAGCGCATCGAGCGTCTCTCCGGTCGCCGCCTTGCTGTCGCCCGTCTTCGCCGCGACTGCGTCGATCAGTTCCTGCTTGTTCATGGTTTCTCCCTGTTGAGGTGGTGAAGATTTCGCCACCCTACCCGATCCGCAAGCCTCCCCGCAATCGGCACGCGACTGCGCCACCCCGGCTCGCCGGGATAGGCCGGCCGTTCCAGCTTCGCTAACCGTAGCCGTGTACTGATCGCGGTCCACGCTCCCGTGAGGGACTTTGCACGTGCAAAGTCCGGCATATCACGAAGGGTCAACGGCTATGGTTCTGCGCAGCAGACATCCCAGCGTCCCGGGTCGCGTAGCTCCCCGCCTCAGTCGCGCCTGCCCGCTTCTCCACATCTCCGCTCGCATCCGGCCACGCGCCAAGAGTGACCGCCCGGTGCTGCAGCGTCACTCCTGGTGCCGTCCGGCCACCACTTTCCCAAAACAGGGCCCGTGTCCGCAAACGAAGGGTATGAAAGCTGCAACTTTCATACCCTTCATTGGGGTTGTCGTACTTGCCGTGCGAATTCTGGCGGTTTGTTTCGAAAGATCCATATTGATCAATGGCTTGTGCAACCTTCGATTGCGCACAAGCCACAGCCGAGCCTTGCTGCAAGCGACTCTGCGTCTGACTACCGCCAGATTTCGCACCAACTGCACGATTACCCCTATATGCGCCTCGGATGTAGTCCGCTCAACGACACGCCGGCGACCCTGCCGGCGCCTCGCCACCACACCCTGCATAGGCCAACTTCGGTCCACTTTCTATCCCAGCCGCCCTCCTGCCAACCCAACGTTGTGCTTCAGGCACTCCTCGGGTGCGCGCATCCCTGCATTTCACTTCCTGGGTGCAATCCGCTGCCGACAGATATCCGTAGATCGTGGCCCACGACCGGCACAGTTCATGCTTAGTGAAATGTATTCAAGTTACTTGAATTAAATTCTCACGAATTTCCTAACCGCATCGAACTGCTCGGGAGCAACATGCATAAGCCTATCCGCACTCTGGTACTGTCATTGACCGGCGCGCTCGCGCTATGCGCGTCGGTCCCAAGCTGGTCGCAGAACAACGATCTGCTGTCCCGCATCAAGGCCAACAAGGAGATCACGATCGCCACCGAGGCGCGTTACGCGCCCTTCGAATACATCGACAACGGCAAGATCGTCGGGTATGACGCCGACCTCATGCAGTACGTGCTGAAGTCGCTACCCGACGTCAAGGTCAAGCAACTCGACCTGCCATTCCAGGGACTGCTGCCCGGCCTCGATGCCAAGCGCTTCGACATAGTCGTGACTGCGGTCACGGTCAATAAGGATCGCGCCAGCCACTTCGCGTTTACGCTGCCGGTTGCTGACGCGACCACCGGCGTGCTTCTACGCACCAACGAAAGCACGATCAAATCGCCGGACGATCTGAACGGCAAGATCGTCGGTTCGCAAACCGGCTCCGCGCAACTCCAGGCCCTCGTCGCGCTCGACAAAAAACTGAAGGACGCAGGTAGCCCAGGCCTCAAGCAGATCAAGCAATACGTCGCGTTCGACGAAGCTTACGCGGACCTCGCCGTTGGACGGCTCGATGCGGTCGCGCAATCGGTTGCCAATCTCGGACCGCTGATGAAAGCGCGCCCCGGCGTGTTCATGGTGATGCCTCAAACCATCGGCCCGAAGAGCTATTTCGCATGGGTTGCGCGAAAGGACGCCGATAGCGCGGAACTCGCCAAGCTGTTCAGCGACGGCATTGCCCGCGCGAACAAGGACGGCACGATGAAGAAGCTCCAGCAAAAGTGGTTCGGCACGACGATGGACGTGCCGTCCGGCGCGCTGCCCCAGCCGACGATGTAAAGCCACATGGCCCGCAATCCGTTCATCGAGACGACATGAACACGCCTGACCTTCTGACCCGTTGCCTCGGCTATCTGCCGCAGTTGCTGGCCGGCGCGCTGACCACCCTCTGGCTTTCAGCGGTGGCCGTACTGTGCGGCTTCTTCGCCGGCGTCTTCATCTACACGATGTCGGCCAGCGACAGCGCATTGCTGTCACGCGCGGCGCGGGTCTACGTCAGCGTGTTCCGCGGCACGCCGGTACTGGCGCAATTGCTGGTGTTCTATTACGTGCCATCTGCGATCGGATTGACGTTGCCGGGCGTGGTCGCGGCAGCGGTTGGCTTGTCGTTGAACACGGCGGCTTATCAATCGCAGATTTTAGGCGCTGGTTTCCGCTCCATTCCGCGCGGACAGATCGAGGCGGCGCGGACCTTCAATCTCACGCGGCGTCAGACGCTGTGGCGTATCGAAGTTCCGCAAGTAGTAGCCGTGACGCTGCCCGCGCTCGTGTCCGAGATGATCGATATCGTGAAGGCGTCGGCGGTGATTTCGGTGATTGCGGTGACAGACCTGATGCGCGTCGGTCAGCAACTGTCGTCGTCCAGTTACCGGCCCCTCGAAGTCTATACGCTCGCCGCGTGCTTCTATCTGGCCATCACGACGCTGCTTTCGCTCGCCGCACACGGCTACGAGCGGCGTCTCGCAAAGCGCATCTGATGCGGGAAAAGGCCGACTCCTATGAACGCATTTCTCTCCATGGTCCCACGCTTTGCCGATGCAATGCTGGTCACGCTCGAAGTCAGCCTGCTTGCCGCGTTTCTCGGCATGATCGGCGGATTCGCGCTCAACGCGTTGCGGATGCGTTTTAGCAAAGCGCTGGCCATTCCGTATAGAACCTACGTATGGCTGGTGCGTGGCATGCCGTATCTGTCGCAACTGGTGATCGTCTACTTCGGATTGCCCGTTCTCGGACTGACGATGACCGCTGCGCAAGCCACCATCGTGTCGCTATCGATCTACGCGGCGGCCTATTTCGCGGAGATTTTCCGCGCGGGCTGGGCGAGCATTCCCCACGGGCAAATCGAAGCGGCACGCGCGTTCGGCATTGGCAGACGGGCCGCGTTTCGCGCGATCGAGCTGCCCCAAGCCCTCGCATTCGCTGTACCGTTGCTGGCCAATCAGGTAATCCTGGTGATCAAGGAGAGCGCTGTCGCGTCGATCATCACGGTCCCCGAACTGACGATGACCGCGAGCGACATCGTGGCGTCCACGTACACGTATATCGGCCCGTACGCGATGTTGATCGTCTGCTACTGGCTGCTGACCCAAGCCGTCGCGCTGATCGCCGCGCGCGCGTCCGCGTTGATTCCTTTTTTGCAGAAGACCTCATGAGCGCACTCCCCATTCTTCAACTCAAGGCGGTCGGCAAGTCTTACGGCGCGACGCGCGTCCTCAAAGGCATCGACCTCGACGTGATGCGCGGTGAAATCGTCACGCTGATCGGACCGTCTGGTTCCGGCAAAACCACCGCGCTGCGCTGCATGAATTTTCTGGAAGCGTACGATGAAGGCGAAGTCTGGATCAAAGGTCAGTTGCTCGGCTATCGCTTGAATGGCCGCGCTGAACGCATTCGTGACAGCGACGAAAGCATCGCCGAAGTGCGTCGCCCCGTCGCGATGGTGTTCCAGCAGTTCAACCTGTGGCCGCATATGACGGTGCTTGCAAACGTTGCGGCGCCGCTAGTGCTGTCGAAGAAGATCGGCAAGGGTGAAGCGCGACGCAAGGCGCTCGCCGCGTTGCAGCGTGTCGGCCTCGAACACAAAGCCGATGCGTATCCCGCGCGTTTGAGCGGCGGTCAGCAACAGCGCGTCGGCATTGCCCGCGCGCTCGCGATCGAACCGGAAGTGATGCTGCTGGACGAACCCACGTCCGCGCTCGATCCCGAACTCGTTGAAGAAGTGCTCAGCGTGATCCGCTCGCTGGCGCAGGATGGCATGACGATGGTGATGGTCACGCACGAGATGAGTTTCGCGGCGAAGATCTCCGACAAGGTCGTGTTCATGGAGGCGGGAAAGATCGTCGAGGCCGGACCACCGGCGCAACTGTTCGGCAATACCCGTACACCACGTCTGCAGCAATTTTTAAAGCCGTGGTTCGATCGGAGCCTGTCGCCCACGCCGACATCCACGCCCAACGCGGACAACGCCGCTACGACCGGTTTAAACCCGCCAGAAGCGGCTTTGATCGTGACAGTCACCGGGAGAGGGGCATGACCAATCACCCGCTTAATGACGCCGCTCGTGTCGCCGGTCACGTCGATCCCGCGCGACTGCTGCACGCAGTCGACACGCTGGCGAGCTTCGGCGCGCGCGCCGACGGCGGCGTGGACCGGCCGGCATTGTCAGAGCGCGACATTGATGCGCGCCGCTATCTGATCGAACGGGCGACCGCGCTTGGCTGCACTGTCACCACCGACCATTGCGCGAACCTGTTCATCCGCCGCGCAGGCACCGAAAACCTGCCCCCGGTGATGACCGGCAGCCACGCCGATACGCAACCGAGCGGTGGCAAACTCGACGGCTGTTATGGCGTGCTGGCAGGCCTCGAATGCATCGAAGCGCTTAACGATGCCGGCATCCGCACATGTCGCCCTCTCGACGTGGTGGTCTGGACCAACGAGGAAGGCACCCGCTTTCAGCCTGGCGCGATGGGATCGAGCGCGTTCGTCGAACCCGCGCTGATCGAGAAGTATCGCACGGCCAGTGACGCGTCGGGCATCACTCTCGCCGACGCGCTAGCCGCGCATTCCCTCGCATTCCCGTCGCTCGCGACCCGCAATGAAACGCGAGCCGCGCACGCGTTTATAGAACTGCATATCGAGCAAGGGCCGCAACTCGAACTCGCCGGTATTCCGCTTGGCGTTGTCAGCGGTATTCAGGGCCTGCGCTGGTATTCGGTGACCTGTACGGGCGTCGCCGCGCATGCGGGCACCACGCCGATGCACGTGCGCCGCGATGCGATGTCGCTCGCCATCGACGTGCGCGCCGACATCGACGCATTCGCGAAATCGCTGGGTCAGGACGATACGCGCGTCACGTTCGGACGTTGGAGCGTTGCGCCGAATTCGATCAATACGATTGCGTCGTCGGTCACGTTCACCGTCGATTTCCGTCATCCCGACGACGCTGTCCTGGCTGCGTTTGACCAACAGATCGCGCATTGCGCGGAGCGTTTTCGCGTGACGCTGGAAGCACTTTTCTCTCACGCACCGGTCGCTTTCGACAACGCACTACGGACACGACTCGGCGAAGCCGCCGAAGCGCTGGATGCCCGCATATTGACGTTGACGTCAGGCGCATTTCACGACGCGATGTATCTGGCGCAACACTGCCCGACAGCGATGCTGTTCGTGCGGAGTCGCGAATGGCATCAGCCACAACCCACTCGAACATACCGACGACGATCACCTTGTGCTGGGCACACGCGCACTCGCGCATTGCCTCGCCACACTTTGCAACGAACCTTGATGAAGGAGTCACAATGAGCACCGTTTTCAATCATGACCACGCACACGAGCATACGCAGGACAACGGCACCGAAACCGGCCTGAACGCGACGCTGAACGAACCGATCTCCGCCGACGGCACGCCGGAGCTGGACAAGACCTACACAGTGCCGGCACGCTGTGGCCGCGCGGTGCGCGTGAAAGCGGGACAGACTATCCGCATTGCCAATCCGCATGGCACGCAAGTGTGCGACACCTGGATTTTCAACGCGGCGCATCTGAACGAATTCCTGTCGTTCGAACATACCCGCGCGTTTATCGACAAGGTGATCCCGCAAGCAGGCGATCCGCTCGTGACGAACCATCGTCGCCCGATTGCGAAACTGGTCACCGATACATCACCGGGCGTACACGATACGATGATCGCCGCGTGCGACCTGTACCGTTACAAGAACCTCGGCGTCGAGGGCTATCACGACAACTGCGCGGACAACATGCGTCTGGCGCTGAAGGCAATCGGCCTGCGCGCGCGCGAAGTGCCGCAACCGTTCAACTTGTGGATGAACATTCCGATCAAGTCCGACTATTCGATCGAATGGCTGCCGCCGGTATCGAAAGCCGGCGATCATGTCGACATCAAGGCCGTGATGGATTGCGTCGTGGTGATGTCCGCGTGCCCGCAAGATATCATTCCAATCAACGCATTGAATCCGCTCGAAGTCGAATTCACGGTGATGGCGTAACCGCTCTTCCAACCTTTCCGATAGGGCCACGGTGGCAACCAGAAAAACGAACTCCTCCCCGGGCAGCGGGCGGCCCTCATCCGGCACGGCCGCCGCGCCGCCGCAAGCCACGCCGGCCGATTCACTCGGCGTTCGTCTGAAACACGCGCGCATGGTGCGCCAGCTCACGCTGAAGGCGCTCGCCGCGCAGGCCGGCTGTTCGGCAAGCCTGCTGTCGAAGGTGGAAGGCGGTCACGCGACGCCTTCGCTCGCGACGTTGCACCGACTCGCGCTCGCGTTGTCGACCAATATCGCCGCACTCGTGTCCGGGCCGGATATCAACACGTCACCGGTGCAACGCGCGAAAGAGCGGCCGTCGGTCAGCTTTCCGACTGCGGGCAAGCGCGGATCGATCATGCTGGAGCGCGTAGTCGTGCCCGCTCCCGGTCAACTGCTGCAAGGCGACATTCACGTGATCGAACCGCACTCGAGCAGCGACGAGCAGATTTCGCACCTTGGCGAGGAGTTGGGCTATGTGATTGAAGGCGAGCTCGAATTGACGCTCGACGCCGAACGCTATCGCCTGCAAGCCGGTGATTCGTTCTACTTTCCCAGCAACGTGCCACACAGTTACTGCAATCCGGGCAAGGTCGTCACGCGCGTGCTGTGGATCAATACGCCGCCTACTTTCTAGGAATTTCAACATGTCAGCCACCGATCTCTCGCAGATGCAATTGCCGCGTTTCAGTGGCATCCCGACTTTCATGCGCGTGCCGCCGTGCACCGATCTGAGCGCGCTCGATATCGTGCTGGCGGGCGTGCCGTTCGACGGCGGCGTGACTGCGCGGCCAGGTGCACGATACGGTCCGCGCGAGATTCGCAATATGTCGACGCTAACGCGTTCGACGCATCACGTGACGCGTTTCAATCCATTCGAAGCCTGCCGGATCGGCGATATTGGCGATGTGCCGTTCACCGACCTCTACCATCTCGAACGCGCACACGACGATATTCGCCGTTTCTTCGAGCCGATTTTCGCGGCGGGCAAGATTCCGTTGAGCGCAGGCGGCGACCACTCGATCACGTATCCGATCTTTCAGGCGATGGACCCGAAAGAGCCCATCGCGCTAGTTCATATCGACGCGCATACCGATACGTGGGACAGCTTCAAGGGATCGAAATTCACGCACGGCGCACCGTTTCGACGCGCGGTCGAAGCGGGGTTGCTCAATCCGAAGCGAACGATCCAGATCGGCATTCGCGGCGCGCAGAATTCAGATGAAGGCTGGCGGTATTCGATCGATAACGGCATGCGTGTGGTGTTCATCGAAGAGTTCGACGCACTTGGACCAGCTGCGATTGCCGAAGAGGCGCGGCGGGTTGTGGGCGGTGCGCCCGTGTATCTGTCACTTGACGTCGACGGCCTCGATCCGGTGTACACGCCCGGCACTGGCACGCCGGAAATCGGCGGACTGACAACTCGTGAGACCCTGGCGCTGCTTCGCGGACTCGACGGCCTGAACTGGATCGGCGGCGATGTCGTCGAAGTCTCGCCGCCTTACGATCCGAGCGGAAACACGGCACTTGTTGCGGCAACGCTGATGTATGAAATGCTTTGCCTGTTCGCGAAACGTAAGGGAGCCTGACGGGCTGGCCGGCTAGCTCCGTGCCCGCAACGCTTCAGGGAGATTCAAATCCTGACCGAAGGGATCCGGTGCAAGTAGGGGCCGCGAATCGATTAGAGTTACCGCGTGAGCATACCCTCGCGGCCCACGACACGCGCGACCTAGATCGCGGCGGCGAACACAGGCAGTCTCGAAGAGGTTCCTCTACACGCGCATGAGCCTGCCGGTGGTCTTTCCAACCAGGGTTCCAGGTGCGTCGCATGGGCCCGCGTTGTAGTCGAGGTCGGTCTCGCGATTGCGAAGCATTGCTGGCAGAAGCACCTCAACGAGGGCCAGAAACGTGGTCAAGGTGAGGATAGGCAGTCCGGTTTTCATCGTGTCCAGTCATCAGGGTCGAGGCGAGGACGGCTTCTTGAACTGGGAATCGTTACGCAGCGTCATCATACAAACAAGGGTGCGTCGCGAAGTCGGCGTCCCCGTTCCCAAACGTGCTCCTCCTCACCCTTCATCAAGGTTAGGGCAGGTGATCATTTCCATTCTGCTCATGGAGTGAGTCGGGGCTCTTCTGGGTCGAGCGGAGGTCTGTGGTGCAAATTGCGGGCGCAAGCAAAAAACGGTGTATTCACCATTGCATCATCGTGCTGAAAGGACTGACTTCCAAACAGCGGGAGCAGTGGTATCTTTGAGGCGCAACCGTGCGAGGTTGAACTGACCTTTGCGAATGCGATGCATCAACTCCACGCCCGATATCGTAATGGCCGCATTCCTGAAGCGTTTGAAGCCGAGCATTGCGTTGACCCAGGACTTGATGTTGCGATGATCCTGCTCGATCAAATTGTTCAAATACTTCGACGATCGCAATGTCGTGTCCGCGGGCAGAAACTGGTCCGCCTTCATTTCCCGCACCGCGCGGTGAGACGCAGCGTAACCGTCCAGCGTGATTGTCTTCGGAGCGAGCCCTTGACTCCTGATCGCTTTTGCGAAGAAAGCCTTGGCCGCAGCGACATCGCGCCTGGCGCTGAGCCGGAAGTCGACCGTCTTTCCCGCGCGGTCAACTGCACGGTAAAGATAGACCCATTTGCCACGGACTTTCACATACGTTTCGTCGACTCTCCATGAACGACCAGCGGATTTTGCAAACCGGTTCCAGCGCTTGACGAACTCCGGCGTGAAGCGTTTGACCCAGCGCATGATCGTAGTGTGCGCGAGCGACAGCCCGCGCTCGGCCATTATTTCAACGAGGTCTCGAAAGCTGAGCTTGTAACGCAGGTACCAACGCACACACAGGACGATGACTTCGCGGTCGAAGTGGCGGCCGTTGAACAGCCTGTCGATGTCTGTCAGCTTACTCATAGCCTGCGTGCGCTAGTCAAAACCGGAGCTTAACCTACTGGCTTCTCCGATTTGCACCGGAGCCGTTAGTGGGGGCCGGGGTGTTGCTGAATGTACAGGTAGAGGCGCACATTGACCTCGCTCGTCCGTCATCGGACAGGCTGAACGCCGCCATCTGCGAGCAGGCGCTCCAGCATGGGGACGTACAATTTCTGGTCAGTCCGGTGTCCGGATCGGGGTTTTGATCCCCCGTGTGCCGCAGTTCTTCCTGTTGGCGAGGCGACGTCATTTAAGGGAACCCACACAGTGGGCGGAATTCGCCGAAGCTGCTTTGCACACGAGCCCCACCCCGGCTCACGCCATGGAAGGTGTTTCCCTTAGCCCGCTGAACACCCGCAACGATCTGATTGCGAAAGCGAATCGCTTTGCTGAAATACATCTACCGATATTGCAGGCGCTGGGAATCGCTTGAGCAAGAGATACGGTCGGCAAGCGGATGGCGCTACCTCCATGACCGCGTCCGCCCCAGGGGACAACCGCGCGTTCGGGCAACGCAATCGCCGCGGAATTGCTTACGGCGATCACGCCATCCGGCAATCAACGCGCGGCCGTTACTGCTGGTCATCTGCCGGTACAAAGGCCATGCCGTGCGGACTAACCAAATTGGTCACCAAAGGAAGAAGTGCTCCGCTACGCAAATCAAGTTGGCCGACATATGCCGGCACCGCCGGCGTGCTACTCGTAGCGGCCACGCCCGTTGATGCGGAGAACGCCGCGTCGCGCTGCCAGACATTGGCACTAATCTTGTACACCATGTTAGCCTTCGTATCGGACACGAGCAGGTAGCCCCGTCGCGCAGTGGCGAATACCGTGTCGTCAACCTGCACGTTGCCGAGAAGCGGCAGATATTGCACTCGCGGTTCATCGCCCGACGAGCGCAACAGTACAAGCTGACCATCTCCCTGATCATCGAGCAGTACATCACCCGACGGCGTCAGCGTCATCGAATCCGGATCAGTCAGGTTGAGGGCGGCCACGGTGCCAAACGGTATGTTGCTGGCGTCCAATGTGCCACGCATTACCGGAGTGACGTCGATCGTGTAGGTGCTTGCATCTAGATGCACAACGCGGACAATCGCGGGCCCCGCACTCTTGCCACTAGCATTAAGAGTGGGATTGGACGCACTGAAGTAGGCCTGGCCGTCCTTGAACACGATGTCATCGTAACCGCCGCCGTGCAGCGTCTTGCCAAAGGAATACGGTTTGGATGCGTGGCCGGTCGCGGGATTGATGATGACGAGGTTTGGGTTCGCATCCTCATTCTGCATCGCCCAGATCTCGCGAGTGTACGGATTGACCTTCAGGCCATCGTTGTGTCCCGCGACTTGATAAGTCTTCACGACACTGCCGTCTTGCGAATATTCAACAATCACGCTCATCGCACCGTTCGAGCCATCGGGTGCGCCGTTGTTTGCATAGCCGACCCAAACGTGACCATCAAGCACGGCCAGTGAGTCCGGTGCGCTAATCAACCCGCCGGAACCCGCCGCGAACACAGCCAAGCTAAAACCCGAAGTGACTATCGGCTTCGCCGAGGTTTGAGCGTCGGCACTGCCGGCCGCGAAACAGAAGGCGGTGAACGCGAGCGCGGTGCGACAAAAAATGCGGCTCATTGCGTAAACAGATCGAATGCTCGGCATGTTCGTCTCCTGAAACATGTATGCGGGGTGGGAAGGCAGGGGCACCGACATTTGCGAGGTAGCCGGTAATGAAACTTAATAGATAGAAACATGCGCGCGTGACTGAACGGTGACGGCGCGTAAAACGATGCCCGATCGCTTGTCTTTTGCTGGCATAACCATCGCCCATGACGCAACGCGCTGGCCAGGGCAGGTATCACGCACGCGCAGCTTGCGTCAGATCGCATGCTCTCAGCTTGCTGTCGATGGCCAAGTTGAACATTGCAAGATCGTCGGTTCTTGCTGCCAGTTGCAAAAGAATCCTGATTACTCAACTCTCTTTGAGTTTCAGTGGCAACTTATACCTTGGCAGATAGGAGGGAGTGAGAAACCTTATGCCAGCCTTAAGAAAAGGACACCTTTACGGCAAGCAGATCTATCCTGTCAACGCTCTCTTTTCGACTTTCTTAACTCTCCTTAAGAGACCCTTAAGATGACGGAAATTTTGAAAGAATATACTGCTCAAGCACTCCGAATCGAGGCCGATAGACAGAACGCAGTACAAACGTTTTTTCTATCGGGAGATTGGGATGTCCATTCAGGCAATCGGTCAAAGCACCGCGCAAGCGTCGCCCTCAACAGCCGCGCCGGCCTCGAGTTCGGCGGCGAGCACGCCGGCCTCGAGCACGAGCGCTTCTTCGGCTACGGGGTCGAGCACCGGTACGTCCGCTTCGTCGTACACGGTCAACATCAGCAGCGCCGCACGTGCCTTGTTGGCCGAAGCAAGCGAGACGTCGGTTCAAACTTCACAAGAAGCAGGAAAAGGCGATCAGCAAGCGCAACGCCTGCTCGCCAAGGAGGCCGCAGCCAAAGTGCATTAACGCACTCAGGACGTTCAGGCTGAAGATATCGACCGCCGCGCCGGATTGGCAGCGGTCCAACAGAATTGAATGCGTGGCGGGATGACACGCTGAGCATGGAAGAGCGCGCCAGCAGTCGAGCACCGGCAGTTACGCGCCGACCGCGCTCAACCTACCGATTCGCGCTCGAACATATCGCCTTTCGCGCGCCGTTTCGCCAGCCAATGCGACAGACGGTCGAACCACAGGTGCACCACCGGCGTCGTGAAGAGGGTCAGCATTTGCGAAAGGATCAGGCCGCCGACAATCGCGATTCCGAGCGGGACGCGCAACTCCGCGCCCGCGCCATGACCGAGCGCGAGCGGCAGCGCGCCGAACAGCGCGGCGAGCGTCGTCATCATGATCGGCCGAAAGCGCAGTACGCACGCCTGACGGATCGCCTCGCGCGGCGATAAGCCTTGCTCACGCTCGGCCACAAGCGCGAAGTCGATCATCATGATGGCATTTTTCTTGACGATACCTATCAGCAGGATGATGCCGATCATCCCCATGATCGAGAGATCCTGGCCGCACAGCATCAACGCAAGCAATGCCCCCACCCCCGCCGAGGGCAGCGTCGAAATGATGGTGAACGGGTGAATCGCGCTCTCGTACAGGATGCCGAGAATCAGATACACCACGACGAGCGCCGCCGCGATCAGATACGGTTCGCTCGAAAGCGAGGCCTGAAACGCCTGCGCTGTGCCCTGGAACGACCCCGTCAAGCTGTCGGGTTTGCCTGCCGCGATTTCGGCCTGGTGAATCGCCGTCACGGCATTGCCGAGCGATTGCCCCGGTGCCAGGTTGAACGAGATCGTCACAGCCGGGAACAACCCCTGGTGATTCACCGAAATCGGCGACACGTTGTTTTCGATCTTTGCGAGCGTATTGAGCGGCACCAGTTCATTGGTCAGCGGCGAACGAACGTAGAGGTGCGCGAGCGCGTCGGTGGTCAACTGAAAGCCCGGATCGACTTCCTCGACGACGTGGTACTGATTCAGCTGCGTGAACAGTGTTGCGATCTGCCGTTGGCCGAACGCGTCGTAGAGCGTGTCGTCGATGGCTTGCGCGGTAATGCCGAAGCGCGAGGCCGTACTGCGGTCGATCACGAGCGTCGCGCTGGTAGCGGCCGCTTGCTGGTCGGAGGTGACGTCCGCCAGTTGCGGCAACTTCGACAGCGTGTCGGTCAGCACACCCGCCCAATGATTCAGTTCGTTGATATCAGGGTCTTGCAGCGTGTACTGATACTGCGCGGCGCTGATACGGCCACCTACCTGAATATCCTGGCGCACCTGCATCGACAATGAAATGCCCATCACCTTCGCCAACTGCGGCTTCAGGCGATTGAGCACCTGCGCGGCGCTGTCCTTGCGCTGACCGAACGCCTTCAGGTTGATCATCACGCGGCCCTGGCTCACGGTCGGATTCGCACCCATCCAGTAGTAGACGTTATCGACGGCGGGATCGGCTTCGATGATATTGCCCA
Source organism: Paraburkholderia sp. RL18-085-BIA-A (assembly GCF_046027075.1). NCBI lineage: Bacteria > Pseudomonadati > Pseudomonadota > Betaproteobacteria > Burkholderiales > Burkholderiaceae > Paraburkholderia > Paraburkholderia sp. RL18-085-BIA-A. The sequence continues at coordinate 26,938 of NZ_JARESU010000098.1, forward strand.
GTTGCTGCATTTTCAAAGACATCGCTCGCGGGGAAATATCCGGCGCGGCCTGCGCGACACCCATGATCAAACCGGAGTCTTCCTGCGGGAAGAAACCCTTCGGAATCGCGACGAACAGCGCGAGCGTCGCGACGATCGTCGCGATCGTCACGCCAAGCATCAGTTTCGGCCAATTCAACACCCAATCGAGACCACGCTCGTAACGCCGCTCGACCGCGACAAAGCGTCTTTCGAGCCAAGCCTCAAGCTTGCGCATGTGCCCTGTGTCATCCGGCTCAGGCAGACGGATCAGCCAGCCGCATAGCATCGGCGTGACGGTCAGCGAGACCAGCGCCGACATCAGGATCGCCGCGCTCACCGTCACCGCGAACTCGCGGAACAGGCGTCCGACAATGCCACCCATCAACAGGATCGGAATGAACACCGCGATCAGCGAGATCGTCATCGAGATAATGGTGAAGCGCACTTCCATCGCGCCGAGCAGCGCGGCTTTCATGCGTGGCACGCCTTCTTCGACATGCCGCATCACGTTCTCGATCACGACAATCGCATCGTCCACCACGAAGCCCACCGCGATGGTCAACCCCATTAGCGACAGATTGTCGAGGCTATAGCCGAGCAGATACATCACGCCGAACGTAGCGACCAGCGACAACGGAATCGTCAGGCTCGGAATGATCGTCGCCCACACGTTGCGCAGAAACGAGAAGATGACCATGACGACTAGCGCGACCGTCAGCATCAGCGTGAACTGCACGTCGTGCACCGACGCATTGATGGTTTGCGTACGATCGCCCACGACATGCAGATGCGCGGCGGCGGGCAGCATCGCTTCCAGCGCAGGCAGCTTCGCCTTGATGTTGGTAATCGTCTGCACGACGTTGTAGCCAGGCTGCTTGTGAATATCGAGGATGATCGCGCGTTCGTGCTGAAGCCATGCGGCCTGCTGGTTGTCTTCGGCGGCGTTCAGAACGGTACCGAGATCGGATATGCGAATCGGTGCGCCGTTCTTGTACGCGACCACCAGATCGCGATACGCCGAGGCAGTCGTGATCTGGTCGGTCGCGTTGAAAATCACCGAACGATCCGGGCCGTTCAGGCTGCCCTTCGGCGCATTCACCGTCTGCACGCCGACGATCGAGCGCACGTCCTCCAGCGTGAGGCCGCGCGCGGTGAGTTTGTCCGGATCGAGTTGGATACGCACGGCAGGCCGCTGCTGGCCGTGGAAATCGACAAGACCCACGCCGGGCAACTGCGAGATCTGCTGCGCCAGATAGTCTTCGGCGTAGCTGTCGAGTTGCGTTAGCGTGAGTGATGGCGACGTCAGCGCGAGTGACAGCAGGGTGAAGTCGGCCGGGTTGACCTTTTCATAGGTCGGCGGGTTCGGCAGATTCTTCGGCAGAGTGCCGCCGGCCGCGTTGATCGCCGTCTGCACATCCTGCGCCGCGCCATTGATATCGCGTGACAGATCGAACTGCACGGCGATGTTGGTGGTCCCCAGCGAACTCGACGACGTCATCTGCGTGATGCCCGCAATTAACGAGAGTTGTCGCTCGAGCGGCGTCGCTACCGATGTCGCCATGGTCTCGGCACTCGCACCCGGCAACTTCGCCACCACCTGGATGGTCGGGAAATCGACTTGCGGCAAGGGCGCGACCGGCAGCATGAAATACGCGACCGCGCCCGCCAGCAGCACCGCGATGCCAAGAAAACTGGTCGCAATGCGCCGCTTGATGAACAGTTCCATCAGGCTCATAACGGATTGTCCTGGTTAGCCTGACTGCCCGCCGAGTTTGCGTTAGCCGGTGCCTGGGCGACCGTCGGCACCGTGGTCGCCGCCACGCGCAAGCCCGGGTTCAAGCGGCTTTGTCCATCGAACACGACCAGATCCCCTGGTGCGATGCCACCGCGTATCTCCGTCATTCCGTCGACCGTCACGCCGGTTTGCACCGGACGCATCTGCGCCGTGCCACTCGCGTTGATCACGTAAAGCTGCGTGCCGTTCTGCGTGTTCACCACCGCGCGGCTCGGCACGGCGAGCCGTTGCGTATCGGTACGCAACAGCACGCGTGCATTCACCAGCTCGCCCGGCCACAGCTTGCGGTCCTTGTTGGTGAACGAGGCCTTGAGTTTGATCTGACCGGTGGTGGGATCGACCGTACTATCGATGAACACGAGCGTGCCGTCGGCGAGCGCTGTACTGCCGGAGCGCGTGGTGACGTTCACCGCCAAAGGCGCAGCCGCCTGATTCGTGAGCAGATCGGGGAGCACGTCTTGCGGCACGGAGAACAGCACGGTGATCGGCTCCATCTGCGTGACGGTGACGATGCCGGTCGCGTCGGTAGGATGCACGATCGCGCCGAGGTCGGCCTCGCGCGCGCCCACACGGCCGGTGAACGGTGCGAAGAGCGTGGTGAAGCTCAGTTGCAGGCGATCGCTCTGCACCAGCGCCGCGTCTGCCGCGACAGTGGCGGCGAGCGCTTCGACCTGCGCCTTCGCGGTATCCACGGCCTGGGTGGTCGCCGCGCCGATGCCGACCAGTTTCGAGTAACGCGCGAGATCGAGCCTCGCGTTATCGAGCGAGGCCTGATCCTTGCGTTGCGCCGCTTCCGCTTGATGCAATTGCGCGGTGAGCGGGCCCTGGTCGAGTTGGGCGAGCAGCTGGCCTGCCTTCACATCCTGCCCTTCCGTGAAGGCCACGCGCTGTAACTGGCCATCCACACGCACCTTGACGTCCACGGCATTGAGCGCCTGCACCGTACCCACTGCGGCCACGCGAATTGGAAAGTCGCTGTTCACTGGATGGCCGGCGTTGACCGGTACCGCGGCCGCCGGCTTCACGGCTGGATGCCGTGGCCATAGCCACGCGACAAGAATCACGACAAGAAGAACAAACGACACCACTTGCGGCGCGCGACGGCGCGCGCCGGGTGCCTCATGGTTCGGAAGGTCGGCAGGTTTCATGAGCGGGAAGGCGTAGAAGTGGAAGCGGTGCCGCTATCGGTCACGCCGAAGCCGCCGCCGAACGCGCGAAACAGGCTCACCGAAGCTTGCAGGCGCGCGAGCCGCGCCTGCACCAGCGTGTCTTCGGCTTGAAAGAGCGTGCGTTGGGCGTCGAGTACGGTCAGAAAGTCGACGGTGCCGAGCTTGTATTGGGCTTGCGCGAGCGTGGCGGCTTTGCGGGCGGCGTCGGCGGCAGTCTGGTCGGCGGCTTCAGCGAGCTGCTGCTGTTGCGCCGCCGAGAGCGAATCCTCGACGTCCTGCAGCGCAGTCACGACGGCCTGTCGGTAGTCGGCGACACCTTTTGCTTCGGCGGCCTGGCTTGCGTGCAACTGACCACGCAGCGCGCCGCCGTCGAACAGCGGCGCGGCCAGCGACGTGGCGAGGCTGGCAAACGGACTCGACAGGAAATGCGAAAGCGACTTGCTGCTGAGCCCGCCGTCGGCGGTCAGCACGATGTTCGGCAGGAAGGCCGCGCGCGCCGCGCCAACGCTCTCATTGGCCGACTGCAGCTGTGCTTCCTTCGAGCGGATATCGGGGCGCGTCTCCAACAGGCTGGCCGGCAGATTCGGACCCGGTTGCGGAATGGCGATGCCGGCGAGCGCGGTGTCGTTGACCGTGAACTGCTCGGGCGCGGCGCCCACCAGCACGGCGAGCGCATGGATGTTGGTGTCCAGTTGTTGCTGCAACGCCGGCACCGCCGCCTGGAAGGTGGCGAGCGCATTGCGTTGCTGCTGGACCTGCAGCTCGGTCGCGACGCCCGCCTCCTGCTGCGCGAGCAACAATTGCAGAATGTGCGCGGCATCGTCGGAAATGGACCGTGCGATCGCCAGACGGCGGCGCAGGCTCTGCACCTGGAAATACGTGTCCGCCACCGATGCGGTCAGCGTCAACGCCACCGTATCGCGATCGAACTCAGACGCGCGCGCGAGCAGGTCGGCCGCGCTGGCATTGGCGGCGTTAAAGCCCCAGAAGTCGACCTCGTAACTGGCTTCGGCGAACAGGCTCTGGGTCTTGGTGGTCGAACCACGCCCCTGGTGACTGCGGTCGAAGGTTGCGCCGAGCGACAGCGTCGGATACTGCGGCGCGCCGGCTTTCTCGGCGTTGCCGCGCGCCTGTTCGACGCTCGCAATCGCCGACGCCAGCGTAAAGTTGTTGCGCAGACTGCGATCGACCAGCGCATCCAGCGCGGGGTCGTGATATTCGCGCCACCAGCCGCTCCTGACGGGGACCGTATCGGCGAGCGGCGCGCCCGTCGCGCCGTCGAAGCCTGCCGCAAGCGGCGCGCCCGGCCGTTGATAGGCCGGCACGAGCGAGCAGCCGGCCAGCATCGCGACGCCAAGCGCGTACAGCGCGGCGCACACGGCAGCGCGCATCGTCGGATAGCGCGCCCGAGGACTGACGACACGCGCGAACGGCGCCGGATGGGACAGCCCTGACATTGGAGAACGCTCCGGCAACATGGGAAGGTCGCCAGATTAGTCAGCGGGTCCTGTCGGCGCTTTCGCCCAATAATGAAAAAATTTTAATGCGCCGCAAAGCGCCGTTGCAGCGCGCGTCCACGAGGCCGTCCATGTCGCGGCAAAGCCCCTGCTAAGAAGCGTTAACAGAATGACTTTTCAACTGTCGCCAGCATATGATGCAGCAAGCGATTGTTAGGAAAGCCTCGTGGATGAAAGCGAGACGCTCGAAGCGGATGCGCAGTCGACGGAAGTTGTGAAGCCAGGAGATGGTTCGCTCTACGACCCAGT
>NZ_JARESU010000099.1:0-31576 GCF_046027075.1 Paraburkholderia sp. RL18-085-BIA-A
ACGTAGGTTCGACGAAACCGGCGATCATCTGCAGGGTCGTCGTCTTGCCGCAGCCCGATGGTCCGAGCAGGGAGACGAACTCCCCGCGCGCGACATCGATGCTGAGACGATCGACCGCGACAGTCTCGCCGTACTGCTTGTTCAGATGTTCGATCCGTAAATAAGTCATGACCTGGGTGGACCTTGCGATTCCTCTGGCGACAACGGAAAGGCACCTGGCGGCGTCGCCCACCGCTTTCAGGTGCCGATAGCCAATCAGCGCTCTACGTCACGATTCCATTGCTGCGTCCACGTCGCGCGCTTGTCGTTGACCACGTCCCAGTCGACCTTGAGCATCTTCGCGACGGCGCCCGGAGCCGATACACGCGCGGCAACCGCCGGCGTCAGGTGGGTGAGCTTGTTGACCGGTGCGATGCCTTCTTCTTCCGCGTACATCGCCTGGATTTCCGGCGACAACGAGAACTGCACGAACTTCTGGGCGAGATCGTTCGGTGCATCATGCTTGACAGGGCACATGCTCAGACCCAGCACTACCGCGCCTTCCTTTGGCGCGACGAACCTGACCGGCACGCCCTGGTTGCGCAACGCCTGTGTGCGGCCATCACCCCACGCGGCAAGCGCAATGGTGTCCGTCTGGAACAGTTCGGAGATTTTTCCCGGTGATGGATCGAACGACAGCACGTTCGGCGCGATTGATGTCTTCACCGTGTCGAAACCAGGCTGGATGTTTTGCTCGCTGCCGCCGTTGAGACGGGCGAGCACGATCAACGCCTGCAAGCCGTAGCCGTTGCTGATCGTGGGAAATTCGATCTTGCCTTTGTAGCGCGGGTCGGCGAGGTCGTGCCACGAGGTCGGTGGCGCCCACCCCTTCGCTGCAAACAGGCGCTCGTTGTAGACGAGGCCGGTGGCGTTCAGCCCGATCGTCACCGCCTTGTTGCTCTTGAAGCGGGCGACGTCGTACAGGTTCCTGTAGACCGGCGCATCGGTGAGGGTGTCGCAAAAGCCGAGCTGGATCGCCTGATACATCGGACCGTCGTCGAGAAACACGACATCGAGACTCTGTTTGCCTTTTTGCGCCTGAAGCCGCGCCATGGTCGTCGTGGAATCGCCCGGAACGACGACCACCTTGACGTTGTTGGCCTTCTCGAACGGCGGAATGATCTTTTCCCGCAGGAGTTGTTCGACGGATCCGCCGAAGGCGCCGACGTAGAGCGTCGGCTCGGCGTGGGCCTGCGCGGCAGCGAGAACGCTGGCGAGCATGATCGGGACGATACGTCTGCGCATTGATTTCTCCATCGATGTTGGAATGTTATGCTGGTGTTTATCCGGCTCAATTCGGCGACGAAGACAGTTTTGTGCGCCAAATCAACATCGTCAAATTAGAAATTCGCGTCAATGGATGCCTAAATGTTATGGAGAGGGGAATGAAGAGCCGGCAGCTTGAAGCTTTCCGGGCGGTGATCCTGCGGCAGTCGATTACGCGGGCAGCCGAGATGCTGCACATCACGCAGCCGGCCGTGACACGCCTGATCCTCGATCTGGAGACGGAAATCGGCTTCAGCCTGTTTACGCGTGAGAAAGGTCGACTCTTCCCCACTTCGGACGCGCTGCTGCTCTATCAGGAAGTGGAACGCTCATTTGTCGGCGTCGAGCGCATCGCCCATGCGGCGCAGCAGATTCGCTCGCTCACACGGGGATCGCTGAACGTCGCGGCAGCACCCGCATTGGCGCTGAACCTGCTACCGGAGTGGATCACTGATTTCACACGGGCACACGAAGGGGTGACCGTGTCGCTACTCATCCACGGCACGAGGCTGGTCGGCGAACTCGTGGCGAGCGAACAGTGCGACATCGGATTCGTGACCTATACGACATGGCAGCCTGGCGTACGGCTCGAGACGCTGTTCAGTGCCGACATGAAATGCATCCTGCCCGAGGGACACCGACTTTCGCGCAAGAGGGTCATTACCCCCGAGGATCTTGCGGGCGAGAAGTTCATTTCGTTTCCACGGGAGTACGACACGCGCCGCATCGTCGACGATATCTTCGCCGCGCGGAAGATCGAACGCGTGATGAGCGCGGAGTGTCAGTTGTCGGCAGCAATTGCAACGTTCGTGGCGCGGGGGGCGGGTGTGTCGGTCATCGATCCGGTATCGACCGACTATATGACGGGAGGCGTTTCTGTCCATGATTTCACGCCTGCAATTCCGTTTGAATACGGTGTCGTTACATCTGACAGGCAGCCTCCATCGCGCCTCACGTACGCCTTCGTGGAGTTCGTGCGCGAGAAGGTTAAGGAGCGAACAACTCGCCCCCGTGCCTGATTCAAAGCCGGTGCCTTCGGCGTGCAATGGGCAACCTTGTCGAGAACCAGTCCGGGAAGCAGAGCACTAGCGACTCTTGGGGACACGCCATTTACTCTTTCGAGTCAGCCGGCAGCTCATCGACAGAGCGATCGCCGGAGAAGTCGAGCGCTTCTTCTCGAACCTTCGTGGGTGTCAAGACTGGGACAGTTGAAAGTCAGATATCCTCGCCGAGATTGTTGCGATACCTGTGGGAACCGGGCTTTAATGTGATCTGCAATGGTGCGGTGAAATTGATAGCTGCGCGGAGGGGATAGCGGGCTCGCCCGAAGTGACCGCGCGCAGGGTCCTCGACGGAAGCGAACGGATATGGTGGGTGCGCCGTCCGCGATTTTTTCGACTTCACCTGTCCGTCAGCATGCGGCCCGCGCGTCATTGTGATGGCGGCCCGATGTAATTCACCCGCCTCAACCCAATGACGGAGGCTCATATGCAATACCTGTTGATGATCTATTCGGAAGAAAACCGCTGGAACCAGATGAGCGACAGCGAGCGGCAGCAAGGCGTCGCCGCGTATCAGGCGTACACCGAATCGTTGAAGAAGGCGGAGGTTCTGGTGGGCGCCAACCGGCTGCAGCACACGAACACGGCTACCACGGTGCGGCTCCTCGACGGCAAGCCCCAGGTACTTGACGGACCGTTTTCCGATTCGAAGGAGCAACTCGCCGGCTACTACCTGATCGACGTGCCCAATCTGGACGCGGCGATCGCGTGGGCGTCACGTTGTCCCGGCGCGGCGCACGGCCTCATGGAGGTGCGCCCGGTCTGGACTGCCCCGTACGACGCGCCATCTGCTGCATGAGTCCGCACGGCTGCGGCCGTGACGCTGACGGCGCCGCGCGTTCGATTGCCGAGGCGGTCGCCCGCCGCAGCTACGGCAAGCTCGTCGCGCTTCTGGCGATGCGCACGCGCGACGTCGCGGCAGCCGAGGACGCGCTGGCCGACGCGTTTGCGGCCGCGCTTGCCGACTGGCCGGAGCGTGGCTGCCCCGCGAATCCCGAAGCGTGGCTGATGACGGTCGCGCGTCGCCGGGCGATCGACGGCGCGCGGCATCGTCGCGTCGGCGACGAAGTCACAAACCAGCTCACGATCCTCGCCGACGAGATCGACGAGCGTGAAGCAGGCGCGTTGCCCGACCGGCGGCTTGCGCTGCTGTTCGCGTGCACGCACCCGGCGCTCGAGGCCGCGATTCGCACGCCACTGATGCTGCAGGTGGTGCTGGGGCTCGAAGCGAAGACGATTGCCTCCGCGTTCCTGATGTCGCCTGCCGCGATGAGCAAGCGCCTCGTGCGGGCGAAGAACAAGATCCGCGAAGCGGGCATTCCGTTCAGCGTGCCCGAGCGCGAGGAGTTGCCCGGCCGCCTCGCTGCGGTGCTGGAAGCGGCCTATGCGGTGTATGCGGAAGGGTGGACCGACCCGGTCGGCGGCGATGCCGAGAGACGCGATCTCACGGGTGAGGCGCTGTTTCTTGCACAACTGCTCGTCGAACTGCTGCCCGAGGAGCCAGAGACGCTTGGTCTGCTCGCGCTGATGCTGTATGCGCAGGCGCGTTGCGACGCGCGACGCGATGCGGCCGGCGATTACGTGCCGCTGTCGGCTCAGGATCCGGCGACATGGGACGCGCCGATGATCGCCGCAGCCGACGCACTGCTGCGGCGGGCGAACGCTTTCAACGCAATCGGACGCTTTCAGCTCGAGGCCGCGCTGCAGTCGGCGCACGTGTACCGCTGCCGCACGCACCGCGCGAACTGGGACGAGATCGTTCAACTCTATGATGCGCTGCTCGCGATTGCAGCGTCGCCAGTGGTCGCGGTGAACCGCGCGCTCGCGCTGGCGGAACGGGACGGCCCGCAGGCGGCGCTCGACGCGCTCGAGCCGTATGCGGACGATCCGCGGCTGGCCGACTACCAGCCGTACTGGGCCGCGCGCGCCGAGCTGCTCGCGCGTGCCGGCGCGACGGCAGAAGCGCTCGGGGCGTACGATCTCGCGATCGGACTCGAGCGCGATCCGGCCGTGCGCCGGTTCCTGCAGCGCAAGCGCATGGAGCTGTCATCGGGGAGAGGTTAGATTGTGGCGCCTTGCGTTTGCCATGCGAGGTTGCAAGCCGCGCGTTAGCGCGGCTCAGAACCGGAACCGCGCCGCGCGGTCCGGAAGGTTCCGTTCGCACCGGAATTGGGTTGAGTCCCTATGATTCCAACGTCCGTTTTCAGAACGTTCATCGAACTGATGCTATCGGCCAGGAAGGGTCATTCGCCCGTCGCGTCGCCCGGACGTTCAGACGTCAGTCCCACCCAGTAAACGGCCGCTCGAATGGCGCCGCATTTTCTTTTTGTGGCCGCAAGGCCTGTGGCCTAGCGTCGGGCCCCGGGCTTATTGCGCCATGGTCGCGTCCGCGGAGGCGCGCTTCGGACGCGCCGCGAACCAGCCGCGCGAGCGCGCTAGCAGCGCCCGGCGCACGGGTGCGTCGTAATACCGGTCGGCGCACCACGTGAGAAGCACGATGCCGGGCAGCAAGATCACGGCGCTCACGCCGGACGGATGCTGCAGAAAATGGCTACGGGAGGCGAGATCCTGCACGATGAACGCGAACGGCGCGTGGAGGACATAGATGGCATACGAGATCGCCCCCGAAAAAGCGAAGAGCGGCAGCAGGCGCGCGGGCGGCTCCACCCGGCATGCCGCCCAGACGATTGCGGGAAGGGCGACGAGCGCGATCAGCAGATCGACCGCGGGACGATGGAGCGTCGACCAGGGCATGAAGAGCAGGCCGATCGTCAGCGCGACTATGACGATCGCAGAAAGCGATCCGCGCCTGCGCGCGGGCCGGCGGAGCCGGTATAGAAGCAGACCGGCGGGAAACGCGTAGCCGAGGCGTGCAAAGCCCACATAGAACCTCGGCCATTCAACGCCGTTGTCGATGCCCCACCTATAAGCCGCTATCCCGAGGGAGATACCCGACGCGCACATGATGAAGATGAGCAGCCGTGTCGTCAGGTGGCGAAAGAACAGGCCATAGGCGAGGCTCGCGACCAGCTCGAAGAACAGCGACCACGCAGGAAAATCCAGCGGATAGATAAAGTCGTATTCCACTGGGCCCGGATAAAGCGCCCGAAGGGGGGCGTGCGAGGGCATCATCAGCAAACTGGTCGGGACCGCAGAAGCGATTTCATGCCAGTCGGATGCGGGCAGCCGATACGCCAAGGCAACGACACCAAGTGCGAGGCCGGCGCAGTAGAGTGGATACAGGCGGAACAGTCGCAATACGAAGTACCGCTGCCAGTTCAATTCGCCTGCTGAAAGCTTCCGGTCGTACGCATTTGCGATGACGAAGCCGCTCATCGCGAAGAAGAGATCGACTGCCAGATAGCCGTGTTCGATCTTAGGCAGGTGGTACAGCGCGGGGAAGTGCACGAAGACGACGACCATTGCCGCCGCGCCGCGTAGGCCGTCGAGCGTGGCGTATCTCGAGTCCGTAGTCGATTGTCGCATGGCGTTCCCCGGCTGCTTTTTTATGGTGGTTTCCGCGGGGAAGGTAACCTTCGCGAGGGTGGCACGTTGGTGTGTTAACGGACATAACTCCCAAGTTTGGATTTAAAGGAATCCCCTGGTTGCAACGGGTACGGATTTCTGGAGTCCTTCACGACATCGTACCGACGGATGGTGCGCCGGCCCCACCGCCGCGCGCAGCCCGGGCTATGGCATCCTGATGGCCCTCATACAGGAGGCTGCTATGCGCACGCTCGAGGAGGAGTTTCGGGATTCGGACGACTGGCATGGACTCGCGCATGCTCAGGATCGCAATGATGCCGATTCCATTCGTGCCCATCTGCAGCATCACGTCAAGTGCATCCCACCCGGGCACGTGATTATGCGTATCCGACAACGGCTCAACGAATGGCCGGTTAGGATCGGCCGGTTCCGGCCGTTGGCACCACGCAGCTCTGAAGGACCGGAGTGGGTCGTGTGCGGTAGTTCAGTTGGCCGGGTTCTCCCGTCTCCTTCCATCCGAAACCGCTGTCGTAGAAAGCGGGTTTGCGAGAAGTCGGCAATCGTCGTCCGCACATCCTCTAGTCCTTGGCGTGGATCGATCCATCCGATATCCGGCGGCATGGACGGCGGCACAAGCCGTGCCATTGCCCCCGCGCAAGCCGGGAACAAGCGAATAGCGCAGAATAGGACCGTGAGCACCTTCAAACGCGCGCGAAGAGAAGTGGCGCCCGACTTCGGTCATTAGGGCCCAGGCGTTAGCGAAACAACTTTGCTGCGGAGAGACCAATGAAGAAAGGAAAGACAAAGCTTACCCGCCATGATGCTGAGCGCCTTTTCGAGGGGCTGCCCGGCGGGAACGTGAAAGTATCGAGCCGGCCTGAGAACCCATTTGCAGCAGGGGTATTCGACGAGGTCGAGCGCGTCAACGACGAAAACACACTCTGGAAAGACAACCTCATTACTCTTCCGATGGCGATCGAGTTGCCGGCCGGCTACGAGTCGGTGTCTCGCATGCGCGAGGCGATGGCGCGGGCATGGCGCGTGAAGTGGGTGAGGGAGGGTAAAAACGAGGTCGTCGCCGAGTTTCCGGAAGGATGGACCTCCGTTCGCCCGGAAACCGGCCCCATAGAGTTGCGAGATCCGTCCGGCGTGGTCCGCGCCTTATACGGGTGGGCCAAGGATGCTGAACTCAGAATTCTGCCACGCTATCTGGTTGAGTCACAGGCGAACAGTTCAACCGGACTAGGCAGCTTGCTTGTCCGTGATCGTGGGAACGGTCAAATTCTTGAGAGGTCGTCGACCTGGTCTGCTCAAACTGGTACCAACCATCCAGATTGGACCAGGCTGTCAGCGTGGCTCAACTTACGCTATCCGCAACATCACGACCCGCTGCGGTACTGGGAAGATTGCGAGGAAAACATCCAGAACTGAGCTACTTCTGGGGGCGCTGTTCCCGGGCAAACCGCTTCACCCAGCTTGACAGACGCGAAAGGAGGGCTGGCCGCCTGGTTGGGCTTCCGGGTTCTGCCAATTACTGCCCCCCAGCGGACTATATCGACCGTCTGGCATGGCACACGTTGCGGACGCAGGGCGCCGTTTGCAGTGAGCACGACCGCCGCTCGACAAAGCGGCCCAGTGGACTCGAATAGACCGGTTTGGCCGCAGCACGACATCGATCTATCTCGTGCTGGAACTAAGCGTCGGAGCGCCTCAGCCGCATTGAAACGGAGAAACGTTCCGCAGGATGGACGCTGATCGATACCTCGAACGTCTCACCTGAGGAGTCGAGATATCGCCGCACAATCTCAAGCGCCGCCGTCCCCTTGTCGACCCTCAGCCTTTCCGCCATCTCGGCTGAAATCAGAGTGCCACGCACATCCTGGTGAATCTCCGCAATGCATCGACCATAACGTGCTTCGATTAACGAACTGATGAGCGTATCCGGTTGGGCTCGCGCGGCCTCTGCAACTTCCGCGTAAGCAGGGTCGATATACACATCGGTCCAGCCGATCGGCGGACTCTGCCTGTCACCGGCGATCCGCAGGCTCGAAACGCGCAGCCATTGCGCGCCGTCAGCGCATTGCAACGTTCTGGCGAGCTTACCGGTCGCAACGATCTCCTGCGTCGATTGCACCAGACGCAAGTGCTCGGAGCCGAATTGCACGACGTCGTCCACCGACGCAAGCGACGGTCTGAAGTCATTTTTCGGCTTTACGGACTCGACGCGCGTGCCCGCGTTCTTGCGACGCGACACGAGTCCCAACTGCTGCAACTCATGCAAAGCAGCGCGCACCGTATGGCGGCTCGTCTGGTACTGATCGCGCAGTTCCAACTCGGTTGGAAGAATCGAGCCGACCGGGTAGCGGCCCGATGCAATGCCTTCTGTCAGGTCGCGCGCAATATCGGCGAAGTGCGGTCTGTTCATCTCGTTGCGAGTCGGAATCGTGTTGTTGGGGTGCCAGGGTAAATCATAGCTTGTTCTATATGTTCGAACATATTAGTTTACATATGTCCGGACATATAGAACAAGCGCGGCTTCCGCCCGCGCCAATCCCGTCCCCTTTTTTCTGCACTTCCGAGAGGTCGCAATGACGAATCGCCCTATCCCGATGGCCAGCACCGTGGTCGACTCCATCCTGTTTCGCGATGCCTTCGGCACCGCGAAGATGCGCGCGCTGTTCTCGGATCACGCGCTCGTTCAGCGTTATATCGACGTGGAAGTGGCGCTTGCCAAAGCCGAGGCCCGAGTCGGCGTGATCCCCGCGGAAGCCGCGGACGTGATCGCGCGCGAATCCAGCATCGGGCGAATCGATTTCGATCACATGCGCGAAGAAACCGACATCGTTGGCTATCCGATCCTGCCGCTCGTGCATCAACTGGTCGAGATGTGCGGGGAAGCTGGCCGGTACGTTCATTGGGGCGCAACGACGCAGGACATCATGGATACCGCCGTGTCCCTTCAGGTGCGCGACGCGCTCGACGTGATTGATGGTGACATCCGCGAGTTGCGCGCGATCCTCGCCGACCTGGCGAAGAAACACCGCGACACGCCGATGGCCGGCCGCACGCATCTGCAGCAGGCGCTGCCGGTCACGTTTGGCTACAAAGTCGCGATCTGGTTGGCCATGTTCGACAGGCACCAGGAGCGCCTCGCGCAACTTCGCCCGCGCGTGGCTGTGGTCGAATTTGCCGGCGCGGCGGGCACCCTTGCCTCGCTCGGCGACAAAGGCTTCGAGGTTCAGAAGGCGCTGGCCGAAGAACTGAAGCTCGGCGTGCCCGCCACGACATGGCACGTGGCGCGCGACGGTTTTGCCGAAGCTGTGAACCTGCTCTCGCTCGTGACCGGCTCGCTTGGCAAGATCGCGCTCGACATCATGATCATGGCCTCGACCGAATTTGCGGAAGTCTACGAACCCTTCGTCAAAGGCCGTGGCGCGAGCAGCACCATGCCGCAAAAGCGCAATCCGATTTCGAGCGAACTGATGCTGGCCGCCGCCAAGGCAGTGCGCCAGCACGCGGGCCTGATGGTCGACGCGATGATCCAGGATTTCGAACGAGCAACCGGCCCGTGGCACGCCGAGTGGATTGCGATTCCCGAGAGCTTCATCCTGTCGGCCGGCGCATTGCACCAGGCAAAGTTCGCCCTCGGCGGGCTGATCGTCGACACGGATCGGATGAAGCACAACCTTGGCATTAGCAAAGGGCTGATCGTCGCGGAAGCCGTGATGATGGGCATGGCGCCTTTCACCGGCCGCCAGCAGGCGCATGACATCGTGTACGACGCCTGCCGCACGGTGAACGAGCAGGGCGGGACGCTTGCGGAAGCTCTCGCCGCCCTGCCTGCCGTAAACGGGCATTTCGACCGCGCCGCAATCGACCGGATGACCGATCCCGCCAACTATCTGGGTCTCGCGCCGCGCATGGTCGACCGCGCAGTGGAACTGTCGAGCGATATCTAAAAGCGTCCGCTCAAAAGACGTGGAGGAGCACACGATGAATCACGCAAACGCATCACGCGACGAATCGATCGTCGCCTCGCCGAAGAAACTGCCGTGGTACCGCAAGCTGGGCATGCAGGTGTTGCTCGCGCTGGTCCTGGGCATTGCTGTCGGCCTGCTGTTTCCGAAGTTCGGCGCCCAACTCAAGATGCTGGGCGACATCTTTCTCTCGCTGATCAAGGCCGGCGTCGCGCCCCTGGTATTCCTCACGATCGTGCACGGCATTGCCTCAGCTGGCGACGTGAAGAGCGCGGGCCGCGTCGGCTGGCGCTCGATCGTCTACTTCGAGGTCGTCTCGACGATCGCATTGATGGTCGGCCTGCTCGCAGGCAACCTGCTGCAAACCGGCAAAGGCATGACGTCGGTCAGCGTCGGCGCGATGCCGGCGACGGCGGCCAAAGCCACGCCACAAGGTTTCAACGAGTTCATCATGCATCTCGTGCCGGACAACTTTATCGGCGCATTCGTCAAAGGCGAACTGCTGCAGGTCGTGGTGCTCGCGGTGATGGTCGGCATCGGCATACTCGCGATTCCGGAGAGCCGGCGCGTGAGGATCACCGAAGGTCTCGATCTCGTCTCCGAGGTGCTGTTCTCGTTCATCAATCTCGTGATGAAGCTTGCCCCGCTCGGCACGCTCGGAGCGGTCGCCTATTCGGTCGGGAGCAATGGCACCGCCGTGTTGATCGCGCTGGCGCAGCTGGTCTTCAGCTTCTATGCGGTGGTGGTGCTGTTCATTGTCGTAGTGATGGGCATCATCGCGAAGCTGGCTGGATTCAGTTTGTGGCGCTTTCTGCGGTACATCAAAGACGAAATCTTCATCGTGCTCGGCACGTCGTCGTCGGAAAGCGCGCTGCCGCGCCTGTTGATCAAGCTCGAAAGACTCGGCTGCGCGAAGCAGACTGTCGGGCTCGTGTTGCCGACTGGCTATGCATTCAACCTCGATGGCACGTCGCTTTTCATGTCGATGGGCGTGATGTTCATTGCGCACGCGTACAACGTGCCGATCACGCTGGAACATCAGATCGGTCTGCTGTTGCTGATGCTGTTGACGTCCAAAGGCGCTGCGACCGTGTCAGGCGGCTCGTTCGTGGTGTTCGCCGCGACCGTCACGTCGACGGGCATTCTGCCGGTCGAAGGGCTCGCAATCATCTTCGGTGTTTACCGGTTCATGTCGATGGCCATCGCAACATGCAATACGATCGGCAACAGCCTCGCCACGGTGGTCATCGCGAAGTGGTCGCGGACGTTCGATGCAAGCGTCGCGCAGCGACATCTCTACCCTGAGCGGTATCCTGACACTGCGCGCGCCGATGCGAGTCTTGGGGATGGCAATCTGCTGCCCGAGGATATGAACGATGCCAATCCGCATCCGGGTGGAATACGGATGAAGAGCGCTGGCACTTCGCAATGACAGCGTTGAGGCATCATATGAGTGGAGTTTCCGGGGGCCGTGGACCGTAACGAATGTCCGAAAATGGATAGATGCCGGTCTCTCAGGAGATTGTGATGAATGTCTCCAGATGGGCCGTTCTGTGACACAGCGGCAGCCACTTGCATCTCGCCGCTTTCACTTCGCCGCACATGCCACTGATCGAGCGCGCAAGCGCTGGGTACGCCGGCCGCCTGGCTGGTGCGCGCCGCCCATCATCGCTGCCTGTCTGAAGTCGACGCGTTTCAGCGGAGATCGAAGTATGGATGCCGCGAGCAGACGCGTCCGGCGACGCCAAGCACATCACTTGCGGGGCTGGATGGTCGCCAGGGCGAGACCCGCTCCGGCGAACGCGCACGCGGCGGACACCAGCGCGACGGCGCCCAGCGCGTCAGCGATGGCGTCGGCTTCTGCCAGCGCCACGGGTGTCTGGGGCGGCGTATGGGCATCGCCGGCTGCCGCCCCGGCTTGCGCGTCCGGCTCCAGCAACTGCCCGGTCTGGCGCGCGCCCTCAGGAACGTGCAGTTCGTCGAGCCGCGCCGACAGCGCCGCGTGGTGCGACCACACGAACACGATGCCGAGAACCGCAATCGCCAGCAGGCTCGCCACGCGTGCAACCGCGTTGTTGATGCCCGAGGCCACGCCTGCGCGGTCGCCAGGCACCGAGCCCATCACGGTCGTCGTGAGCGGCGCGACCGTGATGGTCATGCCGAGCCCGAGTACGGCGAGCGCAGGGAGGAAGCCGGCCCAATAGCTGCCGCGCACGCCCGGCAGCGCGAGCATCACGAAGCCGATTCCGGCGACGCCCGGGCCAGCGCTCAACAGGACCCGCGCACCGAAGCGGCTCGTCAGGCCGCCGGTGAAGCGCGACAACAAGCCGATGATGACCGGCACCGGCAACAGCGCCGCGCCAGCTTCGGTTGCGGTGTAGCCATGTGCGCGGATCAGTGTGAACGGCAGGAAGAACAGTGTGCCGCCCAGACCGAAGTAGAGCAGCAGCGTGATGAGGTTGGCGCCGGTGAAATCGCGCGAGCGGAACACGTCGAGCGGCATCATGGGGTCGCGGCTGTTCGCTTCGATCATCACGAATGCGGCCAGCACGAGCACGCCGGCGCCGATCGCGCACAGCACGAGCGGATGCGCGAAGCCAAGCGCCGACGCCTGGGTCAGGCCATAGGTGAGGGCGGCGAGCCCCGCTGCCGCACTCAGCGCGCCGGGCCAGTCCAACTGTTGAGGCGCATCGAGCTTGTGGCTGTTCGGCACCGACGAAATCGCCAGCGCAATCGTCACCGCTGCAAGCGGTACGTTGAGGAAGAAGATCGCGCGCCACGACAACGCGTCGACGAGCAAGCCGCCCGCCACCGGCCCCGCAGCCGACGTGATCGCGCCGACCCCCGCCCAGGTGCCGATTGCCCGTCCGCGCTCTTCGTCTTCGAATACGGCGCCGATGATTGCGAGACTACTGGGTACGAAGAGCGCAGCGCCAATGCCCTGCAGCGCGCGCCCGGCGATCAGTGAACCCGCGTTCGGCGCGAGCCCGCAAGCGGCCGACGCCAGCGTGAAGATCCCGATGCCCGCGATGAACACCGTGCGGCGGCCGAGCTTGTCGCCCATCGATCCGCCCACCAGCACGAGGGACCCGAGAAAAAGCAGGTAGGCGTTGACGATCCACTGCATCGCCGCGACGCTCGCGCGGAGCTCGCTCTGAATGGCGGGCAGCGCGACATTGACGACGGAGCCGTCGATAAACGCCATGCTCGAGCCGAGGATCGCCGCGGCGAGCGCAAGACGCTTGCGCCGGCACGGGCGGTCGACCGCGGTGGGCTGCGTGCGGATGACGAGCTCGTCGCACGGGCTCGCTTGCGCAGCGACGATGTGCGCGGCCTTTTGGTCGCTATCGGGAACATCCGGGTTGGCCACGCTCGCTCCCGTGCTGGTCGATGGTGACTAGCATAGCAACTGGAGCGCGGGACCGCAGGTGCGATCTGGTCGCGGGTCTAACGTCAGCAAAGCTGAGTGAATCGGCCGTCGAATGAAGGTTTTGTGGGTCGGACGAGCGGGAACTGTTGAGTCGAAAGAGCCAGTTGTCGATTGCGCGAAAGGAGCCATTGCCGGATGGTTGGAATCGAGACGGCTCGCATGCTCGAATGACTATTGGCCGATCACCGGGCAGTGTCGTAGCTCAGCAGGTAGTGCGGGTGGCGGCCGGGTTGCTGAAGAAGATCACAGTCGCCCTTGTCCGTGTCAGCGCCGGTGAGGTGACTCGGCCCAACTTACTCGGGCATGGTAACGACGTGCGGCGCCTACTGCCGGTACTGTACCCGCAAGCGCATGGTGTCCGACGCCGACGCGGCCATCACCGGCCACGCTATCGATGCAGGTATCCGGTACATCGCTTCGCATCGGGAGATTGAGGACGTGCTGCTGAGCGGCGGAGACCCGCTGATACTCAGCGACAGAAAGCTCGACGCGATCCTCGCCAGGCTCCGTGCTGAAGCCCCGCATGTGAGGCTCCTTCGGATCGGCTCGCGTCTGGCCGGTCCAGCTTCCGACGCGCATCACCGATGAGCTGTGCGAGCTGCTGTCCCGGCATAACGTGCAGACGGTCAACATCCACATCAACCACCCGAAGGAGATCACGCCGCTGCTGGTGCGCCGGCTGGCCATGCTCCGCAGGGCGGGAGTCATGCTCGGCAACCAGTCGGTGCTGCTGCGCGGCGTCAATGACAGCGTCGCTATCCAGCGGGAACTCCGCATGCGGCTGGTCGAGATCGGCGTACGTCCCTACTACGTTTACTCCAACGATAGCGCCCATGGGAACTGGCAGTTCACGGTGCCGCTCGCGGAGATGACCGAGATCGCTCGGGGACTGCGCGGCTGGATCAGCGGACCGGCGGTGCCGACCTTCGTCGTGGACGGCACGGGTGGCCTCGGGAAAATGCCGGTGCTGCCGGCATACGTCATGCAAGATGGGGAGACGGGGGAGGTGTGGGCCACCAACTACGAGGGCCAGCGGTCTCGACAGCGGAACCTTCCACAAATTCCTTGGCGCGCCGCTGCATACGCGGCTGGATCTTGGGTATACGCGGGTGCACCACGACGTAGCCGGCGACATCGGCGTCGCGCAGTTCCTTGGGCAACTTCACCTGGGCGTGGGCAAGCGCCACCTGTTCAACGGCGACTGGCCCAGTTGATCCTGCAGCACTGGCAGGGGTCGTACCGTTCCCTGCAAGGTACGCTACATGGTCTGCGCCTCAGCGACTGGGACCGGCAACATTTGCACGAGAACTATTCGCTGGGCAAGCAGCGCACGGTCCGCAACAACATCGTGCACTGCGTGATGGCGGAGTTCTGGGCTCACGGGTCGGCGATCCGCAACGCTCGTGCGGCTTTCGCGGGCGTCGAGCACGATGGCTCCCGGCCGGTGGATGCTGTCTGGAAGAAGTACGGACAGCCGCCCGCCAACTTCGGAACAGTCGCAGATCTGCTGCAGACCTGGGAGCTGCGTCACAACGAGTTACTCGAAGAGTTGGCGGGGGTGACGGACGCCGAGCTGGACATCGAACGTAGCTGGTGGGAAGAGTCAGGTGTGAGCGTCCGCTTCCGACTCAATCGTCTGGGTTGGCACCTGCAGGACCATGTCGCGGTGCTGGAGACAATCTGCGAGCGCATCGGCCGCGTACGCACGGAAACCGAGCGCCTCGCAGTACGGATCTTCACCGCGCTTGGCACCGCTGAGGGCGCCATGATCGGACTGCCCAGCGACGAGAAACGCGACCTCTTCTCTGGCGCGGTGGAGGTCCTGCGTCGCAAGGGCGATGAACTGCAGGCGCTTTATGCCCGGTTCTGGGATGACGCGCAACTCGCGGACTCACACGCCTGCAGCCAATGAGCGTTGGGTCGCGTGCTGCCGATCGCCGTCAGACAGTGACCGGGCCAGAAACAGCCGTTCGACGTCAACGCCCCGATCGTTGATAATGACCGTACCGGATCGACGGTGGGCCTGACGTGGACGTGAGGAAAAAGGTGGACTTGGACCAATGAAGCATTTCGTGCGGGGAAGCTGACGCGCGTTGGGGAGTCGCTCCGGTTTGCACTATAAAGTGCCCGACAGCGCCACAATGCTGTGGCGGCTTCGCCGGGGGGCGCATTCGAATATGCAGGGCGGAGAACTCGGAGTAAATTGTGTTTGCACCTGATATCGCCGTTGCCGTAGTCGTCGCAGTGATGGCCGGAGTAGCGTTCGCTTTGTTCTGCGACGCGGCCGCCAAAGTTCGCTAACCAGTCACCTCGACTCTGGAGAACCTCATGACGGATATCGCACTTGCACGCAAAGATGCCTGCCTCGCAGTGGTTCATGCGGTATTGACGGACTTGATTGACGACAGCAATCTAATCGACGCGGCTCTACGTGTTGCGGATTACCTGGCAGATGATCTCGAAGGCAAGATCACCGAGACCGACGCCGTACTACTTGCTGTCGCCGCACTAACCAAGGTCAATCGCGCGATTCGTGAGTGGTCCGACGTGGACGGCAACTCGATGGACGCGATGAGAGTCGCAGACTTTGTCATCGATGAACAAATGAACGGGTACGACTGCGCAACCAATCCACATGAAACGACTTCGTCCGCGGCAAGAATCCAGGCGCGAGCGGCCGCAGTGATTCGGCCAATGGGGTCCCCGGTGCGGCCCGTTCAGCACTGAGGCTCGAGCCCTGCCGATGCGGGCAGGAGTTTCCGCGGCGGGAAACCGAGAGCGGATGCGTCCAATTCCTGACGGTCGACGGCGCGGTTCGTCTTCGATCGTCTCGCATGGATCAAGGAAGAGCATGCAATAGCCGCTGCATCGATGCGGCTTTGCACTCACCATCGTCATCGGACCGGGTCCCACATTGACACGTTCGACCCTGACAGCCCAATCGTCGACAATCGGATACCCCAAGGCGATGGCACGGGTCCGTTTCGGACAAACTGGAGTCTTGCGCCCGAAACCTGGCCTTTTTGCCCGCTCTACCGTGTGCGATCAGGAGAAATGTCGGCGCCAATGCCCCGGGGCGCGCCGTATGCTTTTCTGTATCGCCTGAAGCGCTTGAGTGCTCACCGGCCGACGATAGCGAAGGGCAGTCCTCCGTCGCGGGAACCAGGATGTTGGATGCCTGGTAAAGACAAATCCACTCGGATCTATCCCGCTCAAGCGGATCTATTTCTCGGATCCAGTTGAAGCCGCAGTGTCTGCAGCGATAGCGATGAAGAACAACGGGCGGCCGGCCGAACGGGCGAAGTATCGATGGGTTGCGACATGTCAGCAGCCCATCGTGGGGAGCGTCTGAATCGCTAGTCAACAATTTCTGGCACGCTTCGCAGGGCATGGATTCCAGAAGCAACCGGGGCGAACATCGAAGATAGCACGTTCGCGGAGATCGACAAAACGTTCGGATGAAAAAATACCCGCCGGGTGACGGGTTGAATCCATATCAGAGGAGACATGGAGGAGACGCTATCCGTATGAACCCCGAAATTTCGAGCGCAACGATCCCGTTGCGGTCGCACAACCAGGCGCGCTTTCTGGCAACCAGTGCCTGGCGGCGGACTTGCCTGCAACCGGTCCGGCTGCTCGATGGTACTGGCGCTCACAGAGTGCCCTTTCGCTGCTCGCGGTTGTAGGTCGAAACGATGGCGGACCTGACGGAACCTTTGAGGTCCAGGGTCGCGCGCGGCAGTTCGCAGCGTCGCTGCAGCGCATGCCTCAAATGTCATTGTCTGAGGCCGCGTTCGGCCAGGGACGGTCCATCGCAATCGATTTGCGATCGGTCGCTCTCGCGAGACAAGCCGCCTTCAGACACGGCAACGCTACCGATATGCGGAAACTGTAAATTGAAATATCATTCCCGAGCCAATATTGCGGGACGCCCACACCCGCCCTCCGTGAGCTTCGATGATCGAACGACAGATGGAGAGTCCCATACCCATACCATCCGGCTTCGTCGTGTAAAACGCGGCGAAAAGCCGGTCCAGCCCCTCGGGCTCCGTGCCGATGCCGACGTCCTGTACGGCCACCAGCACCTGGTCAGATTCGCGCTGTTCGGTTCGGATTGTTAGCACACGCGCGCGATCGGTGACAGTTGCCATGGCTTGGACACCATTGATTGCAAGGTTGGTGATCACTTGCAGCAGCTGGACCCGATCGCCACGCACCAAGGGCAATCCCGACGCAAGTTGCAGCTGCACTGTCACCCAATGTCGGAGCGCCTCCGGCTTTACAACCGCGACCGCCTCGTCGATGACCTCGTTGATGTCGAGTGGAACCAGCTCCGGATCTGCCCTCCTGGCAAGATCGCGAACGCTCCGGATCACTTCGCTCGCCCGATGGGCTTCTTCGACAATGTGACTCATGCAGGCGCGCGCCTCGTCTACCTCCGGAACTTCGCGGGTCAGCCAGCGCAAGCCAGCTGCGGCGCTAGTGGCAATGGAAGCGAGGGGCTGATTCACTTCATGCGCAATCGAGGCACTCATCTGTCCAAGGGCTGTTACACGAGCGACGCTGGTGAGTTCCGCCTGTGCCGTGTACAACGCCGCTTGCGCTTCCCTGGTTGCCGTGATGTCCATCAGTGCACCAACGAGTTCCTCTTCGCCCGATTCGTATTTCACGCGATGGGTCCGGACGGTCAGGTGTTTGATCGCTCCATTTGGCATCAGAAGACGGTGTTCGTAGTCGTAGGATGGTTTGCCAAGTTCCGCACGATTAATTTCATACAGTACAAGATCTCGGTCATCCGGGTGAACACGTTGGAGGATGAGGTCGATCGTCGGCTTGACCGTTTCGTCCACTCCAAATATCCGATATGTCTCCTTCGACCAGACAATGTCGCCGCTAGCTATCCTCCAGCCAAAGCTCCCCGTATGACTCAGCCGTTGAGCATCAGCCAAGTAGGCCTCACTCCGCCGCAATGCGCTTTCAGCACCTCTTCGCGCGACGTTCAGCCACACCACAAACAGGGCTGTCACCGCGAGCAGAACGATGCGCGGCAAGTCCGTAGGCGCGGTTTCGAACGAACCGATCGGCGGGACAAAATAATAAGTGAAAGCCGCAACGGACAGTGCGGTCGCGAACAAACCCGGGCCGAGGCCACCGAACCAGGCACTAAACATGACTGCGCATAGAGACAGCGATACGAACGGACTACTGTGCATGTGAGGTTCTAGTAGCAGCGCGGCGACGAGCGTCGCAACAACCGACAGAACTGCAACTGCATGGTTAACAAGAGCGGACCGTCTGGACCACTGTAGAGGACTAGACTGGGACATATCTCCTGCCTCCACAAATCAGCAATGCCTCGCGCAATCTGGCTGCCTAAGGCATTCGGATCGACATTCTCAGGGCCGCGACCGTCTCTTCAGGGAAATTCGCAATGCAGATGCCGTCGACGACGGCCTCGATCTCCTCGCCCTCGTGCGCGAAACCACAGTCGAGCAACGCCGCGGTGACCGTCCGGCTCGGCGGGGCAAAGCGCACCCCGGCCCGGTCCTTGCTCACTGATCGTCGCGCGGGATGCCGGCAATCATACAGCCATCGAGCTGGCGCAACTCACGGTGAGTCAGTGCGGCCGCGCGCACCGAGGAAAGCTGGCTCAACGGCCCCATCCTCTTTTCATACCAAAATTGATATCAATACCGCCAAGAATTTAATTGGAAAGATATCAAGCCGCTCCGTACACTTCAGCATTCCCATGAATTGAGCGCCAGCCTTCCGTGACCCGCATTTCAAAGTCTGGCGACGACAGAGTGAGCGCGGAACACGCTGTCGCCATCCGCTTAATCGTCGAATCGCCGGTCGCGCCGCGCCGGTTCGGTCCAACTGGCCGGTGTTGTGTCCCGGCACGTGCATCAAGGAAATAGGCATGTCGGAAAGAAAGCGGAAACTGCGCTCAGCTGAATGGTTCGGCACAGCTGACAAGAACGGCTTCATGTACCGAAGCTGGATGAAGAATCAGGGCATTCCCGATCATGAGTTCGACGGTCGTCCGGTCATCGGCATCTGCAACACCTGGTCGGAACTCACGCCGTGCAACGCGCACTTTCGCAAGCTCGCCGAGCATGTGAAACGCGGCGTCTATGAAGCAGGCGGCTTCCCCGTCGAATTCCCGGTGTTTTCGAACGGCGAATCGAATCTGCGTCCCACCGCGATGCTCACGCGCAATCTCGCGGCGATGGATGTCGAAGAGGCGATCCGCGGCAATCCGATCGACGCGGTCGTGCTCCTCACCGGTTGCGACAAGACCACGCCCGCGTTGCTGATGGGCGCGGCGAGCTGCGACGTGCCGGCAATCGTCGTCACCGGCGGCCCGATGCTGAACGGCAAACTGGACGGCAAGGACATCGGCTCGGGCACGGCCGTATGGCAACTGCACGAATCGCTGAAAGCCGGCGAGATCAACCTGCATCAATTCCTGTCGGCCGAGGCCGGCATGTCGCGCTCGGCGGGCACCTGCAACACGATGGGCACCGCGTCGACGATGGCCTGCATGGCCGAAGCGCTCGGCACGTCGTTGCCGCACAATGCGGCGATTCCGGCCGTCGATTCGCGCCGCTACGTGCTCGCGCATATGTCAGGAATCCGTATCGTCGAAATGGCCCACGAAGATCTCAAGCTGTCGAAGATCCTCACGCGCGAAGCCTTCATGAACGCCATTCGCACCAACGCCGCGATCGGCGGGTCGACCAATGCGGTCATTCATCTGAAGGCGATCGCGGGCCGCATCGGCGTCGAACTCGAACTCGACGACTGGGTGCGTATCGGACGAGACACGCCGACCATCGTCGACCTGATGCCGTCGGGCCGCTTCCTGATGGAAGAGTTCTATTACGCGGGCGGTTTGCCGGCGGTGCTGCGCCGGCTCGGCGAAGCCGACCTGCTGCCGCATCCGGGCGCGCTGACCGTGAACGGGAAGTCGTTGTGGGAGAACGTCAAGGACGCGCCGAACACCAACGACGAAGTCATCCGGCAGATCGACAGGCCGCTCGTCGCCGATGGCGGCATCCGTGTGCTGCGCGGCAATCTCGCGCCGCGCGGCGCGGTGCTCAAGCCGTCGGCGGCCACGCCCGAACTGCTGAAGCATCGAGGTCGTGCGGTGGTGTTCGAAAACCTCGAACATTACAAGGCGCGCATCGTCGACGAAGCGCTCGATGTCGACGCCAACTCCGTGCTCGTGATGAAGAACTGCGGGCCGAAGGGTTATCCGGGCATGGCCGAAGTCGGCAACATGGGACTGCCGCCGAAGCTGCTGCGTCAGGGCGTGAAGGACATGGTCCGGATTTCGGACGCGCGCATGAGCGGCACTGCCTACGGCACCGTGGTCTTGCACGTGACGCCGGAAGCAGCGGCGGGCGGTCCGTTGGCGGCGGTGCAGGACGGCGACTGGATCGAACTCGATTGCGACGCCGGCACGCTGCATCTGGATATCAGCGACGCGGAACTGGAGCGCCGCATGGCGCAACACGTGCCGCCGCAGCCGCCGAACGGCGGCGGCTACCAGCGCCTTTACGTCGATCACGTGCTGCAGGCCGATGAAGGATGCGACCTCGATTTCCTCGTCGGTTGCCGTGGGGCTGCTGTGCCGCGTCATTCTCACTGACGCTAATGACGTTACGGAATCGGCGACGCTGTAGACATGAGTTAACCGTGTAACCGCCGCGCGGCGGTTACACGCGGTTCGAGCAAGTCCCTTGAGTTTCAAGCGCGCAATGCGCAGCACGAGCGCATCGGCGAAACATCGCGATGCGCGCGCTGTCGCGCGCAGTGCTGTCCGGCGCAAACGGACACGCAAGCCGACGGTGCAGGGCACGCCGCCGTCGCACATCTTCCATTGCCTTGCCGAAATCGGTCCGCTCGTTGTCGCTGCTATCCCTGGCCGGGCGCGTCCGCCGCAATGACGCGCCTGCTCGCGGCGTCGCGCGAAAGAATGCCGAAGTACACGATCAGGCCGAAAGACTCCGATTGACGGGCACCACCATCGGCACCGCTTCTGCCGAAGCGCGGCGGATCGGTTAAGCTTTGCAGCTTCGCCGTCCCTCTCACGGGCGGACCATCTTCAACGAGGAGGCTCCATGGCAGAAACGTTATTCGATATTCCGCTGAAGGCAATCGACGGCAGCGCAACCAGTCTTGCCGATTATCGTGGCAAGGTGCTGCTGGTCGTCAACGTCGCGTCGAAATGCGGACTCACGCCGCAATACAGCGGCCTCGAAGAGTTGTATCAGGACAAGCGCGCGTCCGGCCTGGAAGTGCTCGGATTTCCCGCCAACAATTTCAAGGGCCAGGAGCCGGGCACCGACAGCGAGATCGCCGCGTTTTGCAGCACGAGTTATGACGTGCATTTTCCGCTCTTTTCGAAAATCTCCGTGCTCGGTGACGATCAGCATCCGCTGTACGCGCGCCTGACTGAAGCGCAACCCGCCGCGACAGGCGAAGGACCATTCCGCGAAAGATTGAAGGGCTACGGCGTCGATCCGGCGAATCGCACGGACGTGTTGTGGAATTTCGAAAAATTTCTGATCGGCCGCAATGGCGAGGTGGTTGGTCGGTTCTCGCCCGATGTTACTGCGGACGATCCGCGTCTGGTCGCCGCGATCGACGCCGAACTGGCAAAGGCGTAACGAACGGCGTGGCCGTGAGGGCCACGCCGAGCCACGGACCATGCCGGTTTAGTTGCGTTGCTGCGGCCTGTTGCTGCCGTCCTGCACATCGATCGGCTCGACCACGCTGGTCAGCAGCAACAGGCACAGCAGTGCCGTTCCGACCATATACATGAACACACTGGTTCAGCTATAGCGATCCAGCAGAATGCCGACCGCCAACGGTGCGCATGCGCCGCCGATCTGACCCAGGCAATTCACGATGCCGAATGCGGTCGGATACGTCGATTTGGTCGCGAGCCCCATCGGATACGCGGAGTAGCCGGCGAAGCCGATACCGAGCATAAGCCCCGAAATTAGCAACGTGATGCCCAGATAGGCGGCGCTATCCGGCGCGTCGATCAGCATCGCCATCATGATCACGGTGCCGAGGGCGCCGAGCATCATCATCGGTTTGCGCCGGCCGCCGAGCAGCCGGTCCGAGATCACGCCGCCGAGCATATTGCCGGCCACCGCGCCGAGAAACGGTGCCGACGCGAGAAAGCCCATCTTCACGGAAGCAAAGCCTTTGACCGTGACCAGATAGGTCGGAATCCACGACATGAAGATGTTGCTGATGCCGATCATGCAGCCATAGCCGAGCGCCACGCCGAGAATATTCCACGAGCGGAAAACCTGGCGCAGGGTTTCGAGTTGCGGCACGCGCTTCGTGCGATTGATCGCGTCGAGATACGGGATGCGCGCCGTCTGCGCGGCCCGCGGTGCCGGTTTGTCGCCGCGATTGGCGGACATGCCGTCGAGAATGTAGCGCTGCTCGGCGGGCGAGCAGAAGCGGTTCCCGCTGGGCGAGTTCGTCACCAGCACCATCCACGCGATCGCGAACAGAATGCCGGGAATCGCGAACACGAAGAAGATCTCGCGCCATCCCCACAACTGGATCACGAGGATGCACACTGACGGCACGATCAATGGTCCAAGCTTGGATGCGGCGATCCACAAGCCCGTGGCCGTGCCTTTTTCGCGCGCGGGAAACCAGCGATTGATCACGTTCGTGCAGCCGATACCCAGCGGACCCTCGGACAACCCCAGCCCGACGCGGTAGGCCTGCAGCAGAAAGACCGACGAGGTGGTGCCCATCAGCCCGGTAAATACCGACGTGAGGATCACGAAGACCGCGAACAGGAAGCCGGTCGTTTTTTCGCTGAGCCGCTTGTAGACGAGTCCGACCGGAATCTGCACGAAGCCGTAGGCGAACGAGAACAGACTGACGATGACCCCGGCCTGCGTGTTGCTGATGCCGTATTCCTTCTTCAGGAACGGCAGCGCGATGCCGAAGTTCGCGCGATCGGCGCACGCGATCGCCCAGATGCAGAATATGAGCCCCATCACGACCCAGCGATGGTTCGTGCGTTTCTCAGTGAGGGAGCCCGCCTTGGCGGATCTCACCACCCCTTCAGCATTGTTCATTTGAATTCCTCCCAATGCACCGGCATCGGCGCTGGATTGCCTGATGACGGGTGCTGTCTCCGATATTCGAACTTGACTGCGAGGGCTCGCCGTATGCTGGCGGCTCAGCCTGGATGAATTGCGCGGCGCCGCTTCAGCGCGCGACGGCGCATTCGGCGCCGCGCGGGAAGCGGCACCAGAGGGGGCGCTGGCCCGCGTGACGGCAAGCCGGATGGAATGGGGATGAAGCAGGATCGCGACGCTGTTTCACGCTGTTGTCTCCGTCTGAATTGAAAGGCTCTTTTATGTTCTTCTAGCCGTAAAGAGCACTTCAGCAATCGGGCATGCGTGCTGTTTTTGTTGTTTGCGTCGACCGCGGAAATCCTCTTCCGACGCTACGAATTGTGGCGATGCGGAAATAGGCCGTCCAATCTTATATTGCTATTACTTGATGCCCGGATTGAATCGGTGAAAGCACGCAAGCATCGTGCGCCGATTCGTGGATCAACTGATAGCGTTTTGGGATTGGACGCGTCCCCTGAAAAAGATGATGATCCGCCGATGTCGCGATGGCAGGCGTGCGCCGAAGAGGGCGCGCAACTCGTCCGCGGAGTCAACGATCAACAAGGAGCGCGTGAATTGAAGCCGAGCATTTTGCAACTGAATCCGATCCTCGTCCCGGCCATCAACGCCAAACTGGCCGAGCTGTACACGATGCATCGTCTGTTCGAACAGGATGATAAGGAAGCCTATATCCGCGAGCATGGCGCGTCGATCAGAGGGGTGATCACAGGCGGACATACCGGCATCTCGAACGATCTGATCGAACGCCTGCCGGCTCTGGAAGTGATCGCCGTCAACGGCGTGGGCACGGATGCGGTCGACCTCAAATTCGCGCGGGCTCGCGGCATTCCGGTTACGGCGACTTTCGGTGCGTTGACCGAAGACGTCGCGGACCTCGCACTCGGCTTGATGCTCGCGGTTTGCCGCGAAATCTGCCCGGGCAACACGTTCGTTAAAACAGGAAACTGGCAGAGCAATCCGCATCCGGGGGCGTTGCCGCTGTCGCATCGTTTCAGCGGCAAGCGTGTCGGCATCGTCGGCATGGGCAAGGTTGGCCGTGCGATTGCGCAGCGCGCGTCCGCGTTCGGATGCCCGATCACATACACGGATTTGCGCGCGATGGACGACGTGCCGCATCGGTTCGTCGGTGATCTTCTTTCGCTCGCGCGCGGTTGCGACATCCTGGTGCTGGCCGCCGCCGCCGACAAGGCGCAAGGCATCGTCAACGCCGCCGTGCTCGATGCGTTGGGCAAGGACGGCTGTCTGGTGAATATCGCGCGGGGCAAACTGGTGGTGGAAAACGATCTGGTCGAAGCGTTGTCTCATGGCGTGATTGCGGGCGCGGGGCTCGACGTGTTCGTCGACGAGCCGAACGTGCCGGCCGCGCTGCTCGACATGGATCGCGTGGTGTTGCAGGCGCATCGTGCGAGCGCGACTATCGAGTCGCGCACGGCGATGGGCGAAATGGTGATGGCGAGCCTCGCGCAGGCGTTGGCTGGACAGCGGCCTGAAGGCAGCTTGACGACGTAAGCGGCAGCCGTCACCGCGCGCTCAAGTCGCACGGCAAGGGCCGAGATGATGGCCACGTTGATAGCAGCGGTGTTAGCAGCCGTGACGGCACACCGCCAAGGGATCGCGCCGAAGGGAACCTGGCCACGCCTGGTTCCCTTTTTCTTATGTTCGAAGAAGCCCGCTTGCCCGGCCCGCCACGCAGCGGGACAAGCGCGCAAACCCACTGCCTCTATAATGGCCGGCCGCTATCCCCTCACTGTCGACCAACAATGCTTGATCTCGGACAAGTGCGTTGCTTCGTCGCCGCCGCGACGGAATTGAATTTCAGACGTGCCGCGGCGCTGCTGAACATGACCCAGCCGCCGCTGAGCAGGCAGATTCATTTGCTGGAAGACAGCCTCGGCGTGATGTTGTTCGAACGCGTCGGCCGCACGGTCAAGCTGACGACGGAAGGACGCGTGTTTCTCGCGGATGCGACGCGTCTGCTGAGTCTGGCCGAGCAGGCCGAAAGCACCGTACGGCGTGCGAGCAAGGGCAAAACGGGACGCGTGCGGGTCGGCTTCACCGGAGCGGCGGGCTATGAGCTGATTCCGGAGTTGCTGGTCGAGGCGTCGCGCGTGCTGCCGGATATCGACGTCGTGCTGCTCGAACTGATCTCGGTCGCGCAGATCGAGGCCTTCGCCGCGAACGCAATCGACCTCGGCTTTCAGCGGCCATTGCCTTCGCGGCAGAAACTGGAGTCTCTGCTCGTCAATGAAGAGCCGTTGATCGTCGCATTGCCAAAGGGCCACGCTCTGTGCCGTTACGAGCAGATCGAACTCAAGCAGTTGAACAATCAACCGTTCATCATGCATTCGCCCACGCAGGGCAAGTACTTCTACGACCGCATCACGGGCATGACCACCGCCGAGGGTGTGACTCTGAACGTCGCGCAATACATCGATCAGACGCCGACCATCCTCTCTCTCGTGCGCGCCGGACTCGGCATCGGCATTCTGCCGGCGTCGGCGCAACGATTCCATTACGACAATGTCGAGTTCCGGTTCATTGCCAACAATGCGATTCAGGCAGAGATGTGCATGGTTTGGCGCGCCGATCAGGACAACCCGGCGGTCACCGCGTTCCGGCTGATGGCGACGGAGTACTTCGCGAAGAAGGCGCAGGGCTGAACGCGCGAGCGGTTACGACGAACCCCATGCTCCAGAAGAAAAACGCCCCGCAGGGCGTTTTTCAGAACTTCGACACGGCAAGGAACGCGCGCGCTCCCTGCCGTCCAAGACACACTTAGAACTTGTGACGGATGCCGACGCGGAATGCCAGCTGGTTGTCCGCGCCCGTGCCCGACGTGTTGAAGAAGCTCGTGCTCGAGCCGATCTGCGCTTGCAGATCCTGCGTGCCGTTGTGGCCCGACGCGATCTGATAGATACCCAGTACATACACGTCCGTACGCTTGCTCAGCGCGTAGTCGGCGCTCAGGTCCACCTGGTTCCAGTGACCCGTGTTCGCGCCGCTCAGGTGCATGTAGGTGTAGCCTGCGCCTGCCGTCACAGCCGGCGTAAATGCGTACTTCGCGCCTGCTTCGTATGCGGCGAACGTCGTCGACTCACCAGAGATCGGTGCGAGGCGCGTGTTCGTGTACAGGGCCCACAGCGTCGCTGCGCCGATTGCGTAACGGCCGCCAACGCCGAAGGTGCGCAGGTCCTGGATCTGGCCGCTGCCGATCGTCGGGAAGGTCACGTTAGCCAGCGAAGTCGGGAATGCCGGAGATGCCTGACCCGGGTAGCGGATGTCCGTGTACGCAACGCCCAGACCGAACGGGCCGTTTGCGTAGTTCGCGCCGAAGCTGTAAGCGCGCGACGAACCTGCAACCGGTGCAGCGGTCGTGCCCGTGCCCGGCGTGCCGGCAAAGCCGCCTGCCTGGTTCGAGAAGCCGTACATCGCGCCGAAGGTCAGGCCGGCGAAATTCGCACTGCTGAACTTGACCGCGTTGTTGATACGGCTCGACGTCAGCTGGTCGACGTCGTTGATATGGTAAGCGTAGTTACCCGCGACGGTCAGGCCGCCGGTCGAGTAGTTGCCGCCCAGGTAGTCCGTCGAAAAGGAGTACTGGCGACCGAACGTCAGCGAGCCGACGTTGTCCTGCGACAGACCCACATACGCTTGACGGCCGAACATCGCGCCGCCCTGGCCCAACGTACCGTTTCCGCTGTTGAAGCCGTTTTCCAGCACGAACAACGCCTTCAGGCCGTTGCCCAGATCTTCGGTGCCGCGCAGACCCCAACGGCTGCCTTGCGCCACGCCGTCGTCGTACTTGAAGAGGTTGTCGTGGCCGGTTGCCGACTTCGAGTTGTTCACGTAGCTGATACCGGCATCGATCAGGCCGTACAGCGTGACGCTGCTTTGCGCGTGGGCAGCGGTGGCGAAGACGGCGAGGGTAGCGGTGGTCAATACTTTTTTATTCAAGACTTTCTCCGGTTAAAAATTAAGCGATCGCGGCGCCGAACTCTTTGGCAGGTCGTGCGATGGCCCGAAATTTAAGGGAGCGCTGAGTACCGTATGTGACAGATTTGGTAATTTTTGAATGTGTCGTGTCGGCGCGACACTCGGATGGTTTTAAAAGTCGAGTTGCGCAAGGCAGCCGTGCATAAGCTTTTTCCGGATCGCGGATATGAGCGCATGCGAAGCAATTGCCGAAGAAGATCAAGCTGGTCGAACTCGACGCCGCGCAAATGCCGTGCGCGTTCGACGACCTCGACGCGGCGTCGGTCAATACCGACTACGTGCTCAAGGCCGGCATTCAGCCGACTCAAGACGCGATCGCTATCGAAGACATCAAGGGGCCGTACGCGAATGTGATCGCAGTGCGTGTGCGGGATCGCAATCAGCCGTCGATGAAGAAGCCGGTCGCCTCATATGAGTCCGACGAGGTGCGCAAGTACATCGTTACGCAGTCCAAAGGCGCGATCATTCCGGCGTTTTGAGCGGTGTTTGGCTGGTTTCGCCTCAACCGCCAGTATTTGATAAACGCTCCCGCGTAAACGCAGATCGCCCGCTGAACCAGCGGGCGATCTGTTTTGTTGCTCAAGACCTCAGAGACTGATGCGCACAATCGCGGCAAATCAGAGCGCGATTCCGGCCACGTATCAATTCATCAATTGCTCAACAACGAGCCGCTTCTGAACGCCTTCGCGCCGGCAATCCGCGCGAACTCCACGCCGGCCGTCGCGAAACGTGTCAGATGCCGCGCGTACAGCACGCCGGCCACGCTGTTCTTCAGCGTGACGACGCGATCCGTCAACGGGTCGACGATGTCGGCGATCGGATGGCCGGCGTCCACCCACGTGCCGACCTCGCAGCGATACACCAGCACGCCGCTGATCGGCGCGACCAGCGGTTCGGCGCCGGCGAGCGGCGTGGCGGCGAACTCGAGCGGCGGCAGCGGCGCGGGCGTGCCTTCGATCACGCCGCGCGAGGTCAGATATTCGATGATCGCCTGCGCGTCATGCTCGGCGTACTCGTAGGACACTTCGCGCTGGCCGCGCAGTTCGACCGTGACGGAGATCGAGCCGTTCGGAATCGGGAAGCGGTCGCCGTAACGGCCGCGCAGATCCGACCAGCAGAAGCTGTGGATTTCGTCGAACGGGTTGCCCACCGAATTGAGCGCCAGCAGCGAGGCCTTGGCGTCGAGATAGCACGCGAGTGGCTCGACCTCCGGCCACAGGTCCGGGTTCGTGTACAGGTGCATCGCCGCTTCCCAGTCGCAGTGCAGATCGAGCACGACATCGGCGTCGTATGAGAGCTTTTGCAGCGCCAGACGTTGCGAGTCCAGTTCGGTCGCGGGCTGTTGCGCGTCGAGCGCTTCGCGCATTGCCACGCGGATCGCGGTGCGGTTCGCGTCGATGTCATCGGTCAGGCGTGCTTCGATGACCGGCTGCACCAGCGCCGACAGATCGTGGAAGTTGCGGTTGAAATTCTGCGCCGTGTTGGCTTCGAAACGTCCCGTCAGATGGCCGAGAAAGTGCTGGTTCAGGCCAATCGGGTTGGCCACCGGCACGATCACGACTTCGCCGCGCAGCTTGCCGGCGGCTTCGAGCGCGGCCAGCTTGCGGCGCAGCGCCCACGACACCAGCATGCCCGGCAACTCGTCGGCGTGCAGCGATGACTGGATGTAGATCTTCTGGCCGCCGCCGGGACCGTAGTGGAAACTCGTCAGGTTGCGGGCGGTGCCGAGCGTCGGGGCAATCAGCGGATGGGTTTGGGTTTGCATGGTTTTCAGAGCCGCGGCCCAATCTGGCATGCCGCGTTATGTCGTTGATTACAGTGGGAAAGCGTGCTGTTCCGGGAGTTGCTTCGGGTACTGCTTCAAGTACTGCGCGGCTGGCCAGGGCCGGAATATGATGAGCCGCCCGGCGGCATTGCGATCACACGATCTTAGCCGATATGGCGCGCGATGTGGCTCGCTGCGTCTCTGCGGGGCTCGCTGGGGCCGCGCAAACGAAAAACGGGCCCCGCAAGTGCGGAGCCCGTCTGGCAAGCCGTCAAGCGCGCATGACGCACGCGAGGAGGGCTTAGCCGCCGTACACGTCGAAGTCGAAGTACTTCTTCTCCAGCTTCTTGTACGTACCGTCCTTGATGATGTCGGCGATCGCCTTGTCGACCTTCGCTTTCAGGTCCGTGTCTTCCTTGCGCATGCCGATGCCCGCGCCGTTGCCGAGAATCTTCGGATCTTCGAGGTTCTTGCCGACGAAGTCGAAGCCCGCGCCGCGCGGCGTCTTCAGGAAGCCGATTTCAGCCTGCACCGCGTCTTGCAGCGCGGCGTCCAGGCGGCCCGACAGCAGGTCGGCATAGACCTGGTCCTGGTTCTGATACGGCACGACCTTCGTGCCCTTCGGTTCCCAGTAGGTCTTCGCGTAGGTTTCCTGAATCGTGCCCTGTTCGACGCCGACCGTCTTGCCCTTCAGCGACTCGGCCGTCGGCAGGATGCCCGAACCCTTCTTCGCGACGAGGCGCGTCGGCGTGTTGAACAGCTTCGACGAGAACGCGACCTGTTCGGCGCGTTGCGGCGTCATCGACATCGACGACAGCACGCCGTCGAACTTCTTCGCCTTCAGCGCCGGAATCATGCCGTCGAAGTCGTTTTCGACCCACACGCACTTGGCATCCAGGCGCTTGCAGATTTCATTGCCGAGGTCGATGTCGAAGCCAACGAGCTTGCCGTCCGAGCCCTTGGACTCAAAAGGGGGGTAGCTGGCATCAACGCCAAAACGGATCGTCGACCAATCTTTAGCGTGTGCGCCAATCGAGACGGTGGCAAGCAGAGCAACCGTCAAAGCCGCTAGCAGTTTTTTCACTGTTTAACTCCTCGGTGTAGTTCAAATACGCCCACGTGCGGTTGTGCCGCTGCGGGACGCCCGGCGCGATTCGCGACCGGGTTTGGGTTGAAGCCGCCGGCCGGGGGCGGCCAGCAGCGCGCGCCAAGCTTATCAGTTCAAAAAAGTTGGGTAGCTAGTGAAACACCGGATGGCGGGCGAGGATAGTCTCTAAAGCGCGCGCGGCGCTGTGTAATGCCGAAGTAATGAAGTTGACTAAATGTGTCGTGGGGCGCGAATTGGAGGGCCAGAATGACGAGGGCTGGTTTGCGCAATTCATCCCTGTTGCGCCCGGTGCGTGGCGCGTCGCGCAAGCCGCCCCTACGCCTTGCCGGGCGCATCCGCGCGGCCTGCGCCGATCGCTCCGCACCAGAGTTCACCCTTGCCGAGCATTTCGGCGTCGCGCGCGCTCATGTCCCCGCAGGCGCCGGGCGAGTCCAGCGTGTCGCGCTGGATGCGCGCGAGCGTCGCGCGGTTCATTTCGCCTTGCAGCCAGCCGCCGAAGCACGCTATCGATCCGGCCATCACGGCCACTCCCATCCACTCGGTTTTGCTCAGGCGCATCGTCTGCTCGTTGTTCAGCTCATCGACAACCCGGCCGGCGCGCCGCACATCAGCTCGCGGCATTGCCGCGCGCGTGTCGCCACAGTTGCTGCGCGGACTGTCGTCAGCCGCTGCCGGCGGGTTGGTACAAGCCATGGTTATCGGCAGCGGCATCACGCTTCTTTAGATGCGGCGCGGTAAAACGGTAATTTCCGGTAAGCGCTATTTAGTGGGGGAAATGACAACGCATTGTTTGAATCCGCCTGCGCGCGATTAAAGATTGCGCATGAAATGCCGTTAAATGCAGATGAGCGGATTTGCCGTATTCGCGTCGACGGCCTGTTTTTTTATACCGGTGGGTTCGGAAATAAAAAAGTGCGGCTTTAGCGCTATCATCGGTGCTCTTCGCCTTCGCCATGTTTGCAGCGAACGAGCGGAGCAGTCCGGAAAGTCACCGAGCCCACATTCGCCGCTGCCATACCGCGTGTTTGCGCTCGTCCAATGGCCTTCTGCTAAACGGTGTTGTATATGCTCACGATGTTGCCGGCGGATGAAATGCGCTGTTTCAGACAGTCCTTTCAGCGACGACTGGCGGCCGCATCTGCGTTTGCACTCGCTCACCTGCCGCGCGGCGGGATGTTTCGCGCCGTATTGACGCTGTTGCTCGGCGCCGTTTTCGGTTTGGGCTTCGCGGCGTGGGCGCCGGCCGCCCCCCGCGGGGGAGTCCAGG